>JAFRVI010000043.1 GCA_017438525.1 Clostridia bacterium | reverse complement strand
CATCAAGTATGACCGCTGTTTTGTTGTTTTGCCTGAACGATAAACATCTCGTTCAAAACTGCTCCGCATCTTAAAAAGAGAGGTTTTTGTGTCGGGCAAGGCGAAGACGCGCGGAAATACTTGATGTATTTCAAGCGGCTTTAACGCAGACCGGCGCGAAAAGATCCTTTTTAAGACCGGCGTATCCCTGATTTGCACGCCCTAAGGGCCGTGCTTTATCAGTTGAGAAGACTAACCGTTGATGCGTTCCTTCAGGGTGTCGATAACGAGGTTCTGCTTCGGATCGAGCTTCTCCTTGATGGTGTACCAGCTTTCGCCGTTCATCGCCATGCTGAAGTATTCGTCGAGCGATACCAGATCGATGCAGGTGTACTGGTTCTTATACTTGCGGGGCGCGCGCATACGGAGGAACTGATCGTAGGTCCAGCCGTTGATCTCGCACTGCGCGAGCGTGGAGGTCTTGTCGTATTCGGGGGTCTGCTTATAGAAGTTGAAGATCTCGATGAAAGCTCTCGCTTCGTTGACGTTCTTCGCGCCGATCGGGATAGCGTGACCTTCGATGTAGTAGTCCTGCCTCGGACCGAGACCGTTGGCGGTGTTGTCGGGGACCGGTACAAAGTCGATCTTGCCGTTCGCAGCCATCGTGCGGTAGGGCTCGGACATGGTCAGCCAGTTGCCGTAGTAGAGCATCGCGAGCTTGCCGGAGGCGAAGTAGGCGTTCGCTTTATTGAGGTCGCACCATACCTTCTCGACAGTGTTCATCCTGGTGGCGTAGCTCATCGCGTCGGCGAGCTTGGGATCGTCGGTGTTGCTGACGTAGAGGCCGTCCTTGAAGACCGCGAGGTTGGTATCGAACATCGCGAGGATGTCGCGGTACCAGCAGTGGTCGAAGCCGAAGCCGTAGATGCTGGTGTTGCCGCCTTCCTTAATGGTCAGCTTGCGGCAGATGCTGTCGAAGTTATCCTTCGTCCACTGGCCCTTGTTCCAGAGGGAGAGCGGGTCTTCAACGCCGTATTCCTCGAATATGGTCTTGTTGAACCACACCATGTAGTTGGCGTTGACTTCGGGAGCGGCGAGGATCTTGCCCTTGTAGGTGACGTACTGCATATACTGGGCGAGGTCGCGCCAGTTGCGGTTGTTCCAGTCGAACTTGTCGGAAACGTCGGACCAGACGTCCGCGTAGAGCAGACTGGTAAGGTCGCCGATACGGAGCTTGTAGACGTCGGGGGCGTTTTCCGCCAGGACCATCGCCTGGAGCTTCATTCCGCAGTCGCCGTAGTTATAGGTGAGGAACTTGATATTCGGTCCGCCGTACTTCTCCATATAGGCGATCATATGGACGGAGTCGGGGGTCTCGGCGTTCCAGTGGCTCAGGAAGGTGATGGTCTTGTCACGGTAATGATAGTCGGGCGTGACGTATTTCTCGCCTTCGGGGTCGACGAATTCTTTTTCGGTACCGATGTCGACGGACGCCGCGTCGATACTGACAAAGCGGTTGCCGTTGGTGTTTTCACCGGGCTCGAAGTTGGCACCCGAGCTGGAGGATTCTCCGCCGCCGCCCGTCTTCTTGCAGGCCGCAAGCGCGAACGCCATGGCGAGCACGAGTACGGCCGCGAGGATTCTTAACAGATTCTTCTTCATAGTATCATCTCCGAAGCGTGTTTTTGCGGCTCCTGCCGCGGTATCGGGTTTTCCCTCGTCTATATTATACGATATGATAATAAAAAGTGCAAGTATATTCGGCGTTTTTTTTCATTTTTCGTAAATAGAACTTATTTCCATAAAAAATATATCATAATTACGGAAAGCTCCGGAACGGTTCAAACCGTTCCGGAGCTTGAAAAAGGCGTCAGTTATTCAGACTTGGCAGGGAGTCGAGTACGAGCTGCTGCTTCGGGTCGTACGCGGCGCGTATCTTATACCAGCTTTCGCCCTTCATCGCTTCCTCAAAAGCGGGATCCCAGTCGGTGAGGATTATCGCTGTGTAGGGATTTTTGTAATAGCGCGGCGCGCGCATGCGGTAGAATTGCTCGAGCGTCAGCCCGTTAAGCTCGCAGTCGGCGAGCGTGGAGGTCATATCGAGCTCCGGCGTCTGCTTGTAGAAGTTGAATATCTCGATAAACGCCCGCGCCTCGTCGACGTGTTTGGCGCCGACGGGTATGGCATGTCCCTCAACGTAGTAGTCCTGTCTCGGACCGAGACCGGTGGCGGTGTTTTCGGGGACCGGCACGAAGTCGATCTTGCCCTGCGCAGCCATTGAGCGGTAGGGATCGCTCATTGCGAGCCAGTTGCCGTAGTAGAGCATCGCGAGCTTGCCGGAGGCGAAGTATGCGTTCGCCTTGTTCATGGCGCACCATAGCTTCTCTGTATTGTTCATCTGCGAAATGTACGCGAAAGCGTCGGCGAGTTTGGAGTCGTCTGTGTTGCTGACGTACTTGCTGCCGTCGAAGATCGCGAAGTCCGTGCCGTACATTCCGAGAATATCGTAGAACCAGCGGTGGTCGAAACCGAATCCGTAAATCGTGGTATTACCGCCTTCGCGGATAGTGAGCTTGCGGCATATCTTGTCGAAGTTATCCTTCGTCCATTGCCCCTTGTTCCAGAGGGAGAGCGGGTCCTCAACGCCGTATTCTTCGAATATGGTCTTGTTGAACCACACCATATAGTTGGCATTGACCTCGGGCGCCGCCATAACTCTTCCGTTGATGGTGCAGTATTTCATAAAGGGCTTTAAGTCGCGCCAGTTGCGGTTGTTCCAGTCGAACTTGTCGGTGACGTCGGACCATACGTTCGCGAAAAGCAGCGTCGTCAGGTCGCCGATACGGAGCTTATAGACGTCGGGGGCGTTTTCCGCCAGCACCATCGCCTGAAGCTTCATTCCGCAGTCGCCGTAGTTGTAGGTGAGGAACTTTATCTGCGGTCCGCCGTATTTGTCCATATAGGTGATCAAGTGGAGGCAGTCCTCGGGGTACCAGTGGCTCAGAAAGGTCACGGTCCTGTCGCGGTAGTTGTAATTAGGCGTGATGTATGGCTCGCCGGATTTATCGACTATCGTCTCGACTTCGCCGAGGTCTATCGAAGAAATATCTCTGATATTGCTCCCCTGGCTGTAGGATTCGATTTCGGACGTAAATCCGTAATCAGGATTGCTGTTTGAGCTGCCCTCGTCGGCGTTATTGCCGGCGACCTTGCAGGAAGTCAGCGCGAAAACCGTTATTATCGCGGTTATCAGCGCAACCGCCCGGGCAATGCGTCTCTCTTTTTTCATAGAGATCATCTCCCGTCTCATTTTTTGTGTTTTGGTTTAATTCGGTACGGTCGTATTCCTGCTCTATCACCCCCGTTTCAATTACATATTATAACATAGCCGTCCGCGCAAAGTCAATAATCTTTATTTAGGGATTTGCGGGCTAAACGAACTTGTTCGGCGGATTTAGGATAATACCGACTGCGTAATGAAATAATTGTTGCAATATTTCTTGAAAGTGCTATAATGATAAAATCAGATATTATTTTTTTCGAGAGTTACAGAGGCGGTACCGATGGACACACGGCGCGTTGCGCGGGGCGAAACGGATATGACTAAGGGGAGCGTATACTCCCATATTATCCGCTTTGCGCTGCCGGTTTTCGTCAGCATGGTCTTCCAGCAGCTTTACAATACCGCAGACAGTCTCATCGTCGGGCAGTTTCTCGGCACGGAGGCGCTCGCGGCGGTCGGTTCCTCGGGAACGATCATCTTCATGCTGATCAGCTTCTTCGAGGGAATGTTCATGGGCGCGGGCGTGCTGATTTCCCGCCGCTTCGGCGAAGGGGACCTCAACGGCGTCTCCCGCGCTGCGCACACCAACGTCGCGATAGGACTTTTAAGCGGCGCGGTGCTGACGGTCATCGGCGTTTTCTTCACCCCGACGCTGCTGCGCTGGATGAACGTCGACCCCGACGTTATGCCGCGCGCGATCGACTATTTCCGCTATTTCTTCCTCGGCTCGATCGGCATGGTCATGTATAACGTCTGCCGCGGGATGATGTCCGCGGTCGGCGACAGCCGGCATCCGCTCTATTACCTTATGTTTTCGTCGCTGCTGAATATCGCGCTCGACATAATCTTCGTCGGCGTGCTCGGCTGGGACGTTTGGGCCGCGGCGGTCGCTACGGTGATCTCGCAGGTGCTCAGCGCGGCGCTCTGCTTCATCCGGCTGATGCGCCGGGGAGGCGCGGTGAAGATATACCTGCGCCGCATACGCATCCACGTCGAGTCGCTGAAAAAGATACTGAAATACGGCATACCGTCCGGCATACAGAACTCCGTTATCGGACTTGCCAACGTCATCGTGCAGTCGCAGATAAACACCTTCGGCAAGATGGCGATGGCGGCGTTCGGCGCCCACGCGAAGATAGAGGGCTTCACCTTTATGCCCATAAACAGCTGCTGCTTCGCGATAACGACCTTCGTCAGCCAGAATCTCGGAGCGCAGGAGCATGAACGCGCGAAAAAGGGCGCGCGGTTCGGGATTCTTTCCGGAATGATAATGGCGGAGATCATCGGCGCGATATACTTCATTTTCGCTCCGACGCTGATCTCGGCTTTCGACGCTACGCCGGCGGTCGTCGCCTTCGGAACGCAGCAGGCGCGGATAGAAGCGCTCTTCTACTGTCTGCTCGCGCTTTCGCACGCGATAGCGTCCGTCTGCCGCGGCGCCGGCAAGGCGTTCGTGCCGATGACGGTCATGCTTTCGGTGTGGTGCGTTTTCCGCGTGATATACATTTTCTCCGTGATGCACTTCTTCGGCACGATAAACATGATATACTGGGCGTACCCGATAACCTGGGCGATCAGCTCGGTCATCTACGTAATTTATTATTTGAAGTCCGACTGGGTACACGGCTTTGAGAAAGAAAAGCTTCGGGAGGCGGTCGCGTGAAGTGTGAGGCGCTGATAAATAAAGACAAGGCGCTTTACGCCGATATGCTCGACGCGCTTGAAGGCGGCCGCGCGCACGTGGTCTTCGATTCCGAAACCGCCGTGCTTGCGCGGTATAACGCTTTCCCGATGTATATGCTCGGCGCGGAGGACGAAGCCGCGGGCGAACGTCTGCTTAACGGCATTTCCGAGCCGGAGTACACCGTCATCCTGCGCGGAGAAGCGCTGATCGCTTACGCGAAGGCGAAGGGCATGTGGGTATCCAATCCCTGCTTTCAGGTCTTCTACGAGGGCGCGCCGCTCGACGAAAGCGGCCAGATGGAGATACGCCGCCCGTCGCCGGAGGACTTCGACGCCGTCGCCGCGACCTACTCGCTGACTACGAGGGAGGAGCTGCGCAAGGATTTCGAGCGCGAGGACTTCTTCTGCGGATACCTCGGCGGAAAGCTCGCCGCCTACGCCGGAGTGCATTCCGAGGGCTCGCTCGGTATGCTTTACGTTTTTGAAGAATACCGCGGCATGGGCCTTTCCAAGCAGATGTCGCGTTTCATGGTCAATAATCAGCTCAGAAAGGGCAGACTGCCCTACGCGCAGGTCTTTTGCGACAACACGGCGTCGCTGGGACTTCAGCGCCGGAACGGGATGACCTTTTCGTCCGGCGTCATCGCGTGGGCGCGCACGTCGCCGCGGAAAAGAGATGATAGCGAAGAATGAGTAAAAAACAACGGAATATCAGTCTTGCGGTCTTTATCGGGCTTGTCGTGCTGCTGCTCGTCGGGATATTTCTGACAAAGGGAGCGCCGAAGACCGAGACCGTTACCGAAACGATGCGCGACGCGGTGCTCCACGAATCCGCGCGCATAAACCTTTTCGGCATAACGGTCAACCCGGCGCTGATCTCGGCGTTCTGCGTGACGGGAGTACTGCTGCTCGCGGCGCTGCTGCTGCGGATATTCGCGGTGCCGAGGTTCAAGGACAGGCCCGGAAAGCTGCAGCTCCTGCTCGAGCAGGGCGTCGGACTTTTCGACGGGCTCGCGCACGAGAACGGCACGCGCAAGACGCGCTTTCTGAGCGCGTACGTCTTCACCGCGGGAGCGTACATCTTCTTCGGAACGCTCTTCGAGCTGCTCGGCTTCCAGGCGGTGACGACCGCGGGCGCGCCTGTGTCGCTTCCGGCGCCGCTTGCCGACATCAACGGCGCGATCTCGCTCGGAGTGCTCTCCTATTCGGTGATACTCTTCGGCGGGCTCTTCGCCGCGGGGCCGAAGGGCGCGGGACGCGCGCTGAAGGACATTTCGCTGCCGATCTCCATGAGCTTCAGACTCTTCGGAGCGCTGCTCAGCGGCGCGATAGTCACCGAGCTGGTCTATTACTATTTCGCGACCAGCTTCGTCATCCCCGTAATCGTCGGCGTGCTGTTCACGCTGCTCCACGCCGTCATACAGGCGTACGTTCTGACGATGCTGACCTCGCATTTCTACGAGGAATCCACCGAGAAGAAGCCGAAAAAAGTCAAGGCAAAATAAAACAGTTCACATAAAGGAGAAAACCGCTATGAAAAAGTTTATCAGAGTATTCGCGATCGTTCTTACGCTCTGCGCGCTGATCGCGTGCGTATCCATGCCGGCGCTCGCCGCCGAAGGCAACGAAGCCGCCGAAGCGGCGGAGACCGTCGCCGCCGCGACGGACAGCACCGCCGTCAAGGCGATAGTCGCCGCCGCGATAATCATTGCCGGCGCCGGTATCGGCGCGGTGTGTATGGCGATCGCGATCAAAAAGTCGGTCGACAGCACTGCGCGCCAGCCCGAAGCCGCCGGGGACATCCGTTCCTCGATGATGCTCGGTCTGGTCTTCATAGAAACCGCGATAATCTACGCGCTGATAGTCGCGATACTCGTGATCTTCGTAATGTAAGGGAGCGGAAAGATGGGTCTTCCCCTGAACATCGACCTGCAGCAGATACTGCTGCATATGCTGAACTTCGTGCTGCTGTTCGGCGGTCTGTATTTCATTCTTTACAAGCCCGTGAAGAAGTTTATGGACAGCCGCGCTTCGCGCTACGCCGAAAAGGAATCCGAAACGGAACGCAAACTGCGCGAGGCGGAGGAAGCGAAGGCGGAGTATGAGGAGAAGCTGAAAAACGCCGAGGCCGAGATCGCCGCCATGAAGTCCGAAGCGGCGGCGCAGGCGGCCGCGGAAGCGCAGGCGGAACACAGCCGCGCGCTTCAGGACGCCGAAAGCATCCGCCGCTCCGCCGAAGCGGAAGGCGAAGCGGAGAAACAGCGCCTTATCCGTCAGGCGAACCGCGAGATCTCCGATCTTGCGGCGCAGGCGGCGGAAAAGGCGGTCTTCGGCAGCGCCGAAGAGGCGTTCGACAGCTTCCTCGACAGCGCCGAGAGGAGCGACGGCGAATGAGCAGAAAGCTGACCGCCGTAATATACTCCGAAAAGGCGCCGGACGAGGCGCGCCGCGCGCGCTTTCTCGGTTTCATCGAGAGCAGATACGGCAGGAGCGCCGTTCTCGAATGGCGCCCCGATGAAAGCATAAAAAACGGCTTTCGGCTCGAGGTCGGCTCGGACGTCTACGACTGGACGACCGAAGGCCGCCTTGCGCAGCTGAAACGCGAAATATACGCCGCCGGCGAAAGCGAAGGCGGCTTTGACGTCGTGCCGCTGATAAAGGAAAGCATCGGCGCGTGGGAGCCGCGCGTCGTCGCTGACCAGGTCGGCAGGGTAGTCAGCGTCGGCGACGGCATCGCCGTCGTCAGCGGACTTGCCGAGGCGTTTTACGGCGAGATAGTCATTTTTGAAGACGGCAGCCGCGGAATGGTGCAGGACCTGCGTGAAAACACGCTCGGCTGCATACTTTTCGGCGGCGACGAGGGGATATGGGCAGGCAGCGAAGTGCGCCGCACCGGCAGGGTGGCGGGCGTTCCCTGCGGTGAGGGTTTCCTCGGCAGAGTCGTCGACGCGCTCGGCTCGCCTATCGACGGCGAAGGCGCGATCGAGGCCGAGGGATACCGCCCCGTTGAGCAGGCGGCTCCGGCGATAATCGACCGCCGCCCCGTCAGAGTTCCGCTCGAAACGGGGATCCTCGCGATAGACTCGATGCTGCCGATAGGCAGAGGGCAGCGAGAGCTGATAATCGGCGACAGACAGACCGGCAAGACCTCCATCGCCGTCGATACGATAATAAACCAGAAGGACAAGGGCGTCATATGCGTCTACGTCGCGATAGGGCAGAAGGCGAGTTCCGTCGCCTCCATCGTCCGCACGCTGACGCTGGAGGACGCGATGAAATACACGGTCGTCGTCAGCGCGACGGCGGCGGATTCCGCGCCGCTGCAGTATATCGCACCCTACGCCGGCTGCACGATCGCGGAATACTTCGCCGCGTCCGGCAAAGACGTGCTGATCGTCTACGACGATCTTTCCAAACACGCCGTCGCCTACCGTGCGCTGAGCTTGCTGCTCGGACGCACCCCGGGCAGAGAGGCCTATCCCGGCGACGTTTTCTATCTTCATTCAAGACTGCTTGAACGCTCCGCCTGCCTGACGGAAGAGAAGGGCGGCGGCAGTATCACCGCCCTGCCTATAGTCGAGACGCAGGCGGGCGACGTTTCCGCGTATATCCCGACGAATATAATCTCAATAACCGACGGGCAGATATTCCTCGAAGTCGATATGTTCCACGCCGGCCAGCGTCCCGCCGTCAACGCCGGACTCTCCGTTTCCCGCGTCGGCGGCGACGCGCAGACGAAGGCGATGAAAAAAGCGGTCGGCACGCTGCGCCTCGACCTTGCGCAGCATCGCGAGATGGAAGCGTTCATGCAGTTCTCCGGCGATCTCGACGAAGCGACGCGGCACAAGCTGAAATACGGCGAATGCCTGATGTATATGCTCCGCCAGCCGAAGCAGGCGCCGATGAGTATGCACGCGCAGGTGATATTCCTCGTCGCCGCGCTCGCCGAATGTTTCCCCGACGCCGAGCCGGAGGAGTTCCGCGCGCGGCTCGAGCGCCTCGTGGGAGTCTGCGAGCGCGAGCATTCCGCGCTCTGCGCCCGCATCGACGGCGGAGTCCTTTCGGACGACGACAAGGCGGAGATAATCGCCGCGGCTGCGAAAATGGGATAACGGAATGTCGGATATAAAAGAGCTGAAAAACCGCATAGAAGGCATAACGGATATGCGGAAAATAACGAACGCGATGTACCTCATCGCCTCCGTCAAGCTGCGGAAGGCGAAGGAGGAGCTTGAGAAGACGCGCCCGTTTTTCGACGTCGTGCGGCATGAGATGAAGCGTATTTTCCGCGCCGATGAAGCGGAAAAGAGCGAGTATTTCTTTCCCGCCTACGGCGGCAAGCGCGACGACGAAACCACCGTCGGTTTCCTTGTGATAACCGCGGATAAAGGGCTTGCCGGCGCCTACAGCCGCGACGTTATAAAAGAAGCGCTCGCCCGCGCTCAGGCATGCACAGGGGCGGACGGCACAAAGCTTTTCGTCGTGGGCGAATACGGCAGGCAGTACCTCCGCAACCGCGCGATACCCTTCGCGGAGGAGTTCGACTTTCCCGCGCGCAACCCGTCGTATCACCGCGCGCACGAGATCAGCGTCGACCTGCTGAGGCGTTATGACAGCGGCGAGATAGACGAGTTGAGGGTGCTTTATACCGACTACGTCAATGGTATGAGCACGACCGTCAAAGAGGCGCGCATACTGCCGTTCGAGCGCCGCGACTTCGCGGACGAATCTGAAGAGCGCGATGAGTACGAATTCATACCGTCGATAGGGCGCGTGCTCGAAAGGGCGGTCACCGGTTACGTGACCGGCTTCGTTTTCAGCGCGATGGTCGACAGCTTCTGCAGCGAGCAGAGCGCGCGCATGAGCGCGATGGACGTTGCGAACAGGAACGCGGCGGAGCTGCTCGCCGAATTGAAACTTCAGTATAATCACGCGCGTCAGAGCGCGATAACGAACGAGATAACGGAGATATCCTCCGGATACAAGCACAGAAGAAGGGAGGCGCCGAGGGCGTGACCGGAAAAATAGTAAAGATCGCGGGCTCGGTCGTGGACGTCGCGTTTGACGGCGGGCTCCCGAGAATAAACGAGGCGCTGACCGCAGAACTTTCCGGCGGCAGGCGCGTCATGGAGGTCGCGCAGCATATAGGCGGCGGCATGGTCCGCTGCGTGCTGCTTTCCGGAGGCGAAGGTCTTTATCGCGGTCTCGAGGTTACCGCGACGGGCGACGGCATCCGCGTTCCCGTCGGAGAAGCGGTGCTCGGCAGGATGATGAACGTCACCGGCGATCCCATCGACGGCGGCGAACCGATACCGGATACCGCGGAGCGCTGGAGCATCCACCGCAAAGCGCCCTCTTTCGAGGACCAGGACCCCGCCGTAGAGATACTTGAAACGGGTATGAAGGTCATCGACCTGCTCGGTCCGTACCCCAAAGGCGGCAAGATCGGCCTTTTCGGCGGCGCGGGCGTCGGCAAGACGGTGCTCATCCAGGAGCTCATCCACAACGTCGCCGTCGAGCACGGCGGCTACTCGGTCTTCGCCGGAGTCGGCGAGCGCTCGCGCGAGGGCAACGACCTCTGGCGCGAGATGAAGCAGAGCGGCGTTATTTCAAAGACCGCGCTTGTTTTCGGCCAGATGAACGAGGCGCCCGGCGTCAGAATGCGCGTTGCGCTTTCGGGGCTCACGATGGCGGAATACTTCCGCGACCGCGAGGATAAGGACATACTATTCTTTATAGATAACATATTCCGCTTCGTGCAGGCGGGCAGCGAGGTCTCGACTCTGCTCGGCAGAATGCCCTCCGCCGTCGGCTACCAGCCGACGCTCGCGAGCGAAATGGGCGCCCTGCAGGAGCGCATAACCTCAACGAAGCGCGGCTCGGTAACGTCTGTGCAGGCGGTCTACGTGCCCGCCGACGACCTGACCGATCCGGCGCCCGCGACGACCTTCTCGCACCTCGACGCGACCACCGTTTTGAGCCGCAGGGTAGCGGAGCAGGGAATATACCCGGCGGTCGATCCGCTGGAATCCAACTCGCGCATACTCGATCCGACGATCGTCGGCAAGGAGCATTACCGCATCGCGCGTTCGGTGCAGGAACTTCTGGAGAAATACCGTGAGCTGCAGGATATTATCACTATCCTCGGCGTCGAGGAGCTCGGCGAATCGGACCGCAGGATCGTCAGCCGCGCCCGCCGCGCCCAGCGTTTCCTCGCGCAGCCGATGTTCGTCGCGGAGAGGTTCACCGGCGTTCAGGGGATGTATATCCCGCTTGAAGAAACGCTGAAGAGCTTCGATATGCTTATCTCCGGCGAACTCGATGGCTGTCCGGAGGAGGCGTTCTATAACGTCGGCACCGCCGAAGACGTGCTTGCCAAGGCGAAACGCCTGGAGGAGAACGGAAGATGAACACCTTCAACCTTCGCATCCTTGCGGCAGACAGGCCGTTTTTCGAGGGCGAATGCGCGTCGCTCCGCATTCAGCTCGAGGACGGGCAGTACGGTATCCTTGCGGGACACGCGCCGATAGTTGCCGCCGTGGTGCCGGGTGTGATGAAGTACACTCTGCCTGACGGGACTGCCGAAATGGTCTACGTTTCCGACGGCATCCTGCGCGTCGACAGAAAGGACGTGCTCGTTCTGACGTCGACCGCCGAGCGTCCGGACGAGATCGACGCGAAACGCGCCGAGCGCAGTCGGGAAGCGGCCCGTGAAGCGATCCTCCACCGCAAGACCGAGGAGGAGTACAAGCAGGCGCAGGCCCGCCTCGCCCGCGCTCTCGCGCGGTTGAAGGCGAAGGGCAAGACGCTTGATATGAGTGAATAACAGTTAAACGCCTTCCGGCCGGAAGGCGTTTAACCGAATACGAATAATTATTGAACAAATCCGCTTCCGAAAGGAAGCGGATTTGAGCGGTTTCGCCTATTTATGTATGCCGAGGAAGAATACGGCCAGCGTGCCGGGACCGGAATGTGCGCCGATGACGGGTCCGATGTCGGTTATCAGCGCAGCGGTAACTCCGAATTCCTCGGTGATTTTTTCTTCGAGCAGCTTCGCGTCGTCGATGCAGTCGCCGTGAGAGATGAAATAGACGGGCTTATCCTCCATGGCGAGCTCCTTCATTTTCGCGAGCATCGTGTTCAGCGACATGCGCCTGCCGATAACCTTGTGGACGGGGATCAGGTGTCCGTCGTCATCGACGTGCAGCACCGGCTTGATGTTCAGTGCGGTGCCGAGTAGGGCGGATGCAGTGCTGACGCGTCCGCCGCGCTTGAGATACTTCAAGTCGTCAACCGTGAACCAGTGGCGCATATGCGGCACTTTTTCGCGGATATCGGCGGCGTTTTCGTCGAGCGAAAGACCGTTTTTGAAGTTTTGCACCGCGTACCGGACGAGAAGCCCCTGTCCGGCGGAGGCGGCGAGGGAACTGACGACTTCGACGCGGCGTTCGGGGAACCGCTCCGCGAGCGTCTGTGCCGCCTTGACGGCGGCGCCCGCGGTGCTGCTCAGTCCGGAGGAGAAGGCGATATAAAGTATATCCGTCCCGCCCTCGAGCACGGGGGTGAAGGCGTTTGTGAAATCGTCTTCGTTGGCGGCGGAGGTCTTGAAGACCGCGCCCTCACGCATCTCGCGGTAGAATTCCGGAGTCGGCATCTGCGCCTGAACGTATTCAGCGGTCTCGCCGTCCCTGCGGAAGCGCAGATCGACGCATTCGACCTGCCATTCATTCAGCAGCTTCGGCGAAATATCGCATCCAGTATCGGTGAAAAGAGCGTAGTTTTGCATATGAGATCAGTCCTCCGCGTAAATAATTACAAAAACAACGTCAAGTAATATCGAAGATTAGTTTAACACATTTACATTATTATGTCAATACCCGATCGTTCGACAAAATATAGAAAAATTCGTGAAAACGCGCTTCAGTCGCGAAATCTGCTGAAAATCTTTGTTTTTTTGCTTGTCACCGTGATTATTTGGTAGTATAATATCCATATAATATTTGATTAAGCGAAGGGTGAGCTTATGAATTACGATAACGACCTCGTCGCCGGCAAACTTCGCCGCTGGGAAAAGTATCTGAACGAATACCGCCTTCCCGATTGGGACAGTATCCCCGATTTCGGGCTCTATATGGAGCAGGTGCTCGCGCTGCTGACAGAATACCTCGATTATCTCCCGCCGGAGATAAAGGAGGAACGCTTCATCACCGCCGCGACCATAAACAATTACGTCCGCAATAAGTTTATGCCGGAGCCGCGCAAAAAGAAGTATTACCGCATACATATAGTTTACCTGATCATGATATGCACCCTGAAACAAAGTCTCAGCATCGCGACTTTGCAGAAGATGATCCCCGTCGGCATATCCGAGGCGGAGGTCAAGGAGATTTACGACGCTTATGCGCTCCGCCACCGAGTCGCCGCAGAGTACTTTGTGGGTCAGGTCCGCGTTATCGCCGCCCCGCTGCTCGGTCACGACGACAGGGCGATCGACGAGTCCGTGCACAGCACCGGCGACCTTATATCGCTGAGCGCGATATTGAGCGGACTCTGCGGTCTGCTCGCGGAAAAACTGCTTCTGCTCGACGGCGTTCCGATGTCGGAAGAGGCGGTCAAGCTGCCGGAATAGGAGCGTTTCAGCCGTCCGGCAAAAAAAAACAGCGCAAAAAAACGGGGTATCGTCGATACCCCGTTTTTTGTTATTTCCGTTCTTTGTCCTCACACGATGCCGATGAAGCGGAGTACGCAGAGTATCGCGCCGACGATCGCGTAGATGCCCATCAGCGAGCCGACAACGTAGAAGACGACGCCGACGATGGCGATCTTGCTGAGTACGGTGAAAAGCCAGCCGATGACCGCGCAGATGATGAGGAATATCAGCAGCTGCACGAGGAAGGAGATCAGGTTGCCCTTCTTGATCTTGAACGGCGTAGGCCACAGTTTTTTGATAAGATCCATTATTATACCCCTCTCGTTTTGTTATGGAAATATTTTATCACAGAAAGCGCGTAAATTCAATATTTTTTTGATCCGCGCGCGGAGACTATTTAATGTTGCAAAAAACGGCCGCATATTGTATAATAAATTTGATCGGCGATCGCCGATCGGCAAGAAAGAGGTGAAGCGTATGGACGTTTTCCGCGATCCGTTTTACAGGATCGTCGACAGCGAAATAGTTATCCCCGGCGTCGCGGGAACGCATACGCTCATGCAGGTCAGCGACCTGCACCTCGCGGTTTCGGACGAACTGTCGGATGAGGAGGAACGCGAAACAGCCGCTTCGCGCGAGGCGAACTGGATGACGCTCCGCGAGGACTTCACCCGCTGGCACAGCGAGCCGTTTGACGATTCAAAGCGTATTCCGAGCGCGAAGGTGCTGGAAAAGATATTCGCGCTTGCGGAGGCGATGCGGCCGGATGTCCTGCTGATGACGGGCGATATGCTCGACTTCGTCGGCCCCGCCGGCGTGCGCGCTATGCGCGCGGCGCTTGCCGGCTACGGCGGACGGCTGATATACGTAGACGGCAACCACGACGCCGGTACCGGCGGAGTGCGCGGTGGAGGCGCCGAGGTCGCGCGGCTCGACGGTTTCAACGTCGTCGGAGTCAACAACGGAGGCCTGACCGTCTCGGACGCCGAGCTTGCGGAATTGAAGGCGCTGTGCGCCGAGGGGACGCCGCTCATAGTCGCGCAGCACGTTCCGGCGCTGACCGAAGCGAGCCGCGAAAAGATCGCCGGCTTCGGCGAATACTTCTACATCGACGCGGATTCGGAAAAAGCCAACGCCGCCGAATTCGTCCGCCTCGAGCGCGACGAAGAAGCGGTCAAGGCGGTGCTCTGCGGACATCTTCACTGCTTCGTCCGCAGTGAGATCGCGCCCGGCAAGCCGCAGCTTTGCGCTTCATCTGTATTATGCGGCTTCATACATAGAATAACGATAAGGGGGACAAGGGAGGTATTTTAATGAAAAGATTTGCAAAAATCGCGCTCGCGCTGCTCCTGGTCGGCGCGTCGCTGTTCGCGTCCGGCTGCGGAAACGAACAGAAAAACGTTGATCCGTCGTCTTCCTCACTCGATTTCGGTGAAGATGTGTTGTACATCAAGGATATGTATTACTATACGTACTATCAAGCTTTCAACCATAATCCCGAGGATTATAACGGTAAAAAGTTCGCCGTTGACGGAATGTTCCATATGAATAAATACGAGGGCGGAGAGACCCCGATGCTCTTCCGCTATCATCTCGAGACTGACCCGTCAGACGGGAAGGAATACGCCTACTACCGCGGATTTATGCTGAAGGGCGACGCCGTCAAGACCGACACGGAAGAAAAGGCGTGGATCCGTGTCGTCGGCACGCTCGATGCAGAACCGCACGATGATCACTATCACGTTTTCCTTGACGTCGAGAGCTTCGAGCTGCTCGATACGCCGGGGCAGGAGTACGTTGAGTAACTGTTATTCAGTTAAAAATACAAAAGAAGGAAGGGGGAGCTTATGAACAACAAACAGATCTACAAAAAGACGCTCGGCTTCTCGCTTCGCCGCCTGCTGTGGGATTTCCTCGCGCTCGTTGCCTTCGCGGGACTCAGCACAGTCGGTTACGTGATCGGAGACAGAGCCGCGAAGAACGGCCCGATAGGACTTCTTATCGGCGCGCTCGTCGGGCTTGTCGTTCTCATCATCGTGCTGCGCTTCGTGTCCTTCATGCTGAAGGCGGGGCAGATCGCGATGATGACGCGCGGCATAACTGAAGGCGAACTGCCGGATAACGTCGTCGCGGAGGGTAAAAAGACCGTCCGTGAGCGTTTCGTGACGCTCGCGGTCTACTTCGCGATAACCGGCGCGATCAAGGGCATCTTCCGCCAGCTCGGCAGACTTATCACCAAGCTCGGCGAGAGCATCGGGGGCGACACCGGAGGCACCGTCGGCAGCGCGATCAGCTCGATAATGCAGACGATAGTCAACTACCTCAGCGACTGCTGCCTCGGCTGGATCTTCTACCGCAAGGACGAAAAGCCCGCCAAAGCCGCCTGCGAAGGCGCCGTGATCTTCTTCAAGCACGGCAAGACCTTCTTCAAGAATATGGGCAGAGTTTTCGGCATCGGGCTCGCTTCGCTGATACTCATAGGCGGCGTGTTCTTCGGCGGCTGCTACCTTTTCCTGAGCGGACATCAGGAGCTTTACGCGAACCTTGCTTCGCAGATTTCCGAGAAGCTCGCCGGCAAGACCGGCTGGCTGGCGCAGGCGCTGCAGGATCCCAAAGCGCTCCCCGTCATCTTCTCGGTCATCGGCGCTCTCATCCTCTGGTCGATCGTCCACTCGATTTTCATAAAGCCGTTCGTCCTGACCGGCGTGCTGAGAAACTACATCGAGTCGGGTATGAACGATATCCCCTCGGAGCAGAGCTTCTCCGAGCTTGACTCCAAATCCAAGAAGTTCCGCAAGCTGCACGATCAGATCTGACGCATATCGCTCAATAAACGTAAAAGCGCCCCCGCGGGGGCGCTTTTTTCATACAAAAACAGCAGTCGTTAAAACACCGTGAACGGGTGCTTTTTGATGCCGTCGCCGCCGTCGGCGTCGCGGTCGAAGAACGCCTTGACCAGCTCCGCCGCGCGCTCGAAGTCGGCTTCGGAAACGTACAGCTCTTGACCGAAGACGGTATAGCCCATCGTCACCTTCATGAAGCCGCCGAGCCCGAGGTCCTTGACGAGCACGGGGATACCCTCGTCCTTCAGCAGCCCGACTATCATCTGACTTTCGGTGAAGTCGCTGACGGTGGTCAGCAGTTTAAGTTTGATTTCCTGTTTTTCTTCTTTTGCCATAATATCAGTCCAGACGCGGTTTGACCTTCAGCCCGTGCGGTTCGACGCCGCACTTGCGGGTGTCGGGGTCGACCTCGAGTATGCCGAAGGTGAGCAGGTCGCCTTCGCATATCGCTGGCTGGGTGTAATACATAACGCCGTTTACGGGGCGCAGACGCCCTTCGTGGTAATGGCCGGATACGACGAGCGGCACCTTGCCGCTTCTCTCGATTATCGCGCGCACCTCGGCGGCGTTGTCCGGCGCGTAGACGTCGGGCTTCTCCGGGGTGCCGAGGTCGTCGAGGCAATGGTGGCAGACGATTATCGCCCACTTGAAGTCCTCGCGCGCGAGGACGCGGTCAAGCCAGACGAGGCGGCTTTCACTGATATGCGCTACCGTCCAGTCGCGCGGCGCGCCGCCCTCCGCGGAGTAGTTGGCGTCCAGCACGACGAAGCGGACGTCTCCGCGCTTGAAGGAGTAGTCCGCGGCGGGCAGCCCGAGCGTTTGCACGAGCTCGGCACGGGGCATCGCCCAGAGGTCGTGGTTGCCGATGGCGTGATAGACCGCCAGCGGCTGTGCGTCGAGCGCCTTCAGCACGCGGCGCAGGTCGGAGCGGTCGATGTCGCGCTTGCCGGAGCCGTTGACGAGGTCGCCGAGATTCAGTATGAAATCGCAGCCGGAGACCTCCGTTATGAATCTGTCGAGCCGGTCGAGCGCACCGGAGGTGCGTCTGCCATCATAGTCGGCTACCGCGGATGAATAATGCAGATCGGCGAGCAGTGCTACCTTCATATATCAGATCTTCCTTTCGATAAGCGCCTTGACGTAGTCGTATACGCGTCCGGCGGAGTCGGCGTCGAGGCGTTCGGCGGCGGTGTGCACGTCGCGGAGCGTCGGACCGATGGAAACGCAGTCCGCGCCGCCGAGCTTCGCGGCGATGACCGCGGCTTCAAGTCCGGCGTGAATCGTGCCCACGAGCGGACGCGAGCCGTACATCTCTTCATATACCTTCACGCAGAGATCGCGAAGCGGGGAATCCGCGCGGAACTCCCACGCGCCGTAGCTGCTTGAAACGACCGTTCTTCCGCCCGTGAACGCGAAGAGCGTTTCAAGCCGCATACGCAGCTCCTCGGCGGCGCTGTCGATCATGCTGCGGAGCATAAAGGTCAGCTTCATGCCGTTTTCGTCGAGCTTGAGGATGCCGAGGTTGAGCGAGGTCTCGACCATGTCGTCAAGCCCGTCGCACATACGGACGATCCCGTCCGGCGCCTGATACCACGCGAAGAGCAGCCGCTCCTGATCCGCCGGCGTCAGCACGCGGCAGTCCGCAGCGCCGGCGGGCGCGAGCGCGATCGTCATACCCGGATCGGAAAGCGAGTATTCGTGTTTTATCGCCTCCGCGGAGGCGTTTATCGCGGCGGCGATCGCGTCGCCGTCGGAGTCGGAGATGAAGAGCGCCTCCGCTTTGCGCGGGATGGCGTTGTCGAAGAAGCCGCCCTCGGCGCAGGAAAGACGGAAGTCGGCGCGGAACTGAAGCTCGGTCAGCAGGCGGGCGAGCACCTTGTTCGCGTTCGCGCGCTGTGCGATTATCTCGGTGCCTGAGTGGCCGCCGATAAGCCCCTGCACGGTCAGCTTGTAGAGCATGCCGTGTATCTCTTCGGATTCGGCGCCGAATTCGCCGGTCAGGCATACGCCTCCGGCGCATCCGGTGGTGATGACGCCCTCCTCCTCGCTGTCGAGGTTGAGCAGACGCCTGCCGCGCAGCATGGAAACGTCGAGCGCGTTCGCGCCGATCATGCCGATCTCCTCGTCGGTGGTGAAGACGCATTCGAGGCGCGGATGCGAGAGCTCCTTATCGTCGAGCAGGGCGAGCATCATTGCGACCGCGATGCCGTCGTCGGCGCCGAGACTTGTCCCTTCCGCGCCGACAAGGCCGTCCTCGACCTTCAGGCGAAGCGCCTGCGTTTTGAAGTCGAAGTCGGCGTCGTCGTCTTTCGCGCACACCATATCGAGATGCCCCTGCAGAATCAGCGCGGGCTCGGCCATCCTGCCGGGCGTGGCTTCGGAGATTATCACCACGTTGTTCGCGCCGTCGCGGTGGTGCTCCAGCCGATGCTCCTCGGCGAAGCGCTCTACGAAGTCGGCGATGCCGTTCATATTTCCGGAGCCGTGCGGAATGGCGCAGATGCGCTCGAATATTTCAAACATTTTGCGCGGTTCAAGTCCGCGGAGAACATCCATAAAATGACCTCCAAAGTGATTTTCGCGGAATAAAGCCGTCCGCGCGGCAGAGAATAATCGTGGATTTCAAAAGAAAGGGGTGAGCGCCGTTGATACCCTGCGCGAAAGAATGCGTTTATCAGCTTGACGGCTGCTGCGGTCTCGAGCAGGTCTACGGAGCCGGCGGGGACGCCGACTGCTCATATTTCATCGCGCGGTCAGTCGCCGAAAAGCCGTCCGCACGCCTCGAAAACGGATTTGACGGGGATGAGGTTAAGCTTCGTGGAGAAGCCGTCGGGGAGGGTGCGCGCGGTGTGCGCCGGCAGCACGCAGTCGGTGAAGCCGAGGCGTTCGGCCTCGGTGATGCGCTTGACGGCGCCGCTGACGCCGCGTACTTCGCCGCCGAGCCCGACTTCGCCGAAGATGAGCGTCGTTTCGGGGACGGCGACGTTCTTCAGCGCGGAAACGAGCGCGGCGCAGACGCCTAAATCGGCGGCGGGCTCGTCGATCTTCAGTCCGCCGACGGCGTTGACGTAGACGTCGTTGACAGAGAAGCGGTAGCCGCAGCGCTTTTCAAGCACCGCGAGCAGCATCGCGAGGCGGTTGTAGTCGAAGCCGTTGGCCATTCTGCGCGGATTGCCGAAGCCGGTCGGGGTTACGAGCGCCTGCGTTTCGGTGAGTATCGGGCGGCTGCCTTCAACGAGGCAGATGACGCAGTTGCCGCTCGTGCCGCGGGGCCTGTCCTCCAGCAGCTTCGCGGAGGGGTTCTCCACCTCGGCGAGTCCGCGGTCGGTCATTTCGAAAACGCCGATCTCGTTGGTCGAGCCGAAGCGGTTTTTCACCGCGCGGAGTATGCGGTAGCTCATGCTGCGCTCGCCTTCGAAGTAGAGCACGGTGTCTACCATATGCTCCATCACCTTCGGGCCGGCGATCGCGCCCTCCTTGTTGACGTGGCCTACGATGAATACGCTTATTTCGTTCGACTTCGCGCATTCGGTCAGCCGCATGGTGCATTCGCGCACCTGCGAAACGCTGCCCGTCGAGGAGGTCACCGCGGAGCAGTACATAGTCTGTATCGAATCTATTATAACTATCTCGGGCGCGGCGGAGTTTATCGCCTCGATGACGGAATCTATATCGGTTTCGTTGAGAATGTATATCTCGCCGCCGTTCACTCCGAGACGCTCGGCGCGCATCTTCAGCTGTCTTGCGGATTCCTCGCCGGAGACGTAAAGCAGCTTGTGCTTTCCGCCGACCGTTCCGCAGAGCTGGAGCAGCAGGGTGGACTTGCCTATGCCGGGATCGCCGCCGACGAGCGTGACGGAGCCCTTGACGATGCCGCCGCCCATAACGCGGTCGAGCTCGCCTATACCGGTGGAGGAGCGGTCCTCGCCCTTCGCGGAAACGTCGTTTATATGCGCCGGCGCGGTGAAGGCGCGCGAAGGCCTGGCGTTAGCGGCCTTCTTCGGCTCCTCGGCGCGCACCTCCTCTACGAAGGTGCTGAACTCGCCGCAGTCGGGGCAGACGCCCATCCAGCGCAGCTCCTCGTGTCCGCAAGAGGAGCAAACGAATACGGTTTTGGTTTTCAAGGGTTTACCGCCTTTCAGCCATGCTTTCGCCGAAGAATCCCTCCGCGACGCCCTTCGCGATCGCGAAAGCGATCTCGGCGCGGCTTTCCGGTTTGGAGAGCGTCAGCGCGTCGAGCGGGTCGGAGAGGAATCCGCATTCAACGAGGATGGCGGGGTTCTTTGCGTTGTTGAGTATATAAACGGAGCTGCCCGCGGTCTTTACGCTGCGGGCGTTTTCTTTTCGCAGTTCCGCGAGAGCTTCGCGCACGCTTTCCGCGAAGGCGCGGCTGCGCTCGCCGTTCGGAGCGCAGAAAACCTGCGCGCCGCGTGCGACGCCCTTTCCGGCGTAGGAGTTCTGGTGAACGCTCACGCAGAGGTCGACGTCGCCGGCGTTTATCGCTTCCACTCGCGTCTGAAGGTCGGACTGTTTGCGCTTTCCCTCGCCGGTGTGGAGCGAAACGTCCGTTTCGCGCGTCATCCGCACGCGGAAGCCCATCAGCCGCAGCACGTCGCGCAGCTTAAGGGCGACGTCGAGGTTCAGCTCCTTCTCGAGCAGTCCGCCTGCGCCGGAGGCGCCTCCGTCTTCGCCGCCGTGTCCGGCGTCAACGAGGATGAGCGGAGCGTATGCTTTCGCCGTTCCGCCGACGCGCGCGGCCGAAAGCTTCGCCGCTGCAAGCGTGCAGAGCGCGACGCAAAACGCTGCGAGCGCGCACGCCGCGAGCCGCGCGGCAAGGGATTTGTTTATTCTGAATTCGATATGCTTTTTCATACGCATCCTCCCGAATAATACTATTGCGGGAGGCGCGCGGGTATGTTACTTATCTCTGTAGAAAATCTTCGGCAGCTTTACGCCCTTGATGACCACCATCCAGTAGGATATCTCGACGACGCAGATCATTATCAGCGGCGGGAAGAAGGGCGTCAGCCATGACTTCTGATAAAACGCCAGCAGGAAGCCGAAGACGGGACCGTAGAGAATATTGTGCGGGAAGCGCATCGCCTCATAGAAGTTCGTGTTCAAAAAGACTCCGCCGCCTGTCAGCGCGGTAAACGCGCTGAAAAGGAACGGCAGCGCGAAAACTATTCCCGCCGCCTTCAGCGCGAGCCATCTGTCGACCGGCGCTTCGTTGAACGGGGAGTTGATTTTTTCGGCGACCGGTCCCATATATCCGAGCGTCAGCGCGAAGTATATCAGCAGCGTGAAGCAGCCGAGTATCACGCAGGGGATGACGCGCGGCACGGTCACGTTGCCGTCCGCGGAGGTGGAGGTCACCACGCGGGTGAATGGCAGGTTTATGAAAAATACCATAAAGTCGACGGCAAGATACCAGCCGAGGACTTTTTTTATCATCGATCCGAGGGTTACGCTGTCGTTGTTCATATCGTTTTCCTTTCGGTGGGGTATTACCACCCGTTGAGGTGGGAACGGCGGATCGCGCCGAAGATCTTATTCATCGTGCCGCGCTTTTCCTTTTCGAGCGCGAGAAGCATTTCCTTCGTCTCCTGGCGGGAGGTCTCGCCGTCAGCGGGGCAGCGCTGACGGAGTATCGGCAGCTTCAGGCGGTTCGCGGCGCCGACGACGTCGCGTTCCGGCATCAGCGCGAGAGGACGGATGACGGTGATATCCTTGCGGTCGAGGTAGGTCATCGGCGCGAAAACGCCGAGCCGCCCTTCGTAAAGCATATTCATCACGAAGGTCTCCAGCAGGTCGTCGCGGTTGTGCCCGAGCGCGACCTTGTTGCAGCCGAGCTCCTTGGCCGCGTCGTGCAGCGCTCCGCGGCGCATACGCGCGCAGAGGGAGCAGGGGGAGTCCTCCTGCCGTATATTGAAGACGATCTGCCCTATCTGCGTTTCGCGGACGCGGTATTCGATCCCCTCGTTCGCGAAAAACTCCGCGAGCGGAGCGAAGTCCGTCTTCTCGTCAAAGCCCATATCCAGCGTTATCCCGACGAGCGAGAAGTCTATGCCGCAGAAGCGTTTGAAGGCGTTCAGC
This sequence comes from Clostridia bacterium, assembly GCA_017438525.1. Classification (NCBI taxonomy): domain Bacteria; kingdom Bacillati; phylum Bacillota; class Clostridia; species Clostridia bacterium. The sequence continues at coordinate 18,158 of JAFRVI010000043.1, read as the reverse complement.
GCGCAGAGCAGCAGCAAGGAGTCCTTGCCGCCGCTGACGCCTACCGCGATGCGGTCGCCGTCGGATATGAGGTCGTAATCTTCAACTGCGCGGCGCAGGTATGACAGCACTCGCTGCATAAAAACGTCCTTTCGTTTGGTTCGTGTATGCGGCGCTCCGCGAAATCGGGCTACCGCACGCGGGCTGCGCCCGTGCCCGTCAGAATATCGACAGCTGCTTGTTCAGCTCGTCGCCTTCCGCGGGCTTAGCGCCTGCGGCGGGGAGGTTCTTGACGCGGTAGCGGTGCGGCGAGGAGAGCGAGCCGTCCTCGTAGACGCGGACGCCCGCGACCTTGTGCTGCGGTTTCATTGACATAACGGCGACGCCGATGGTATCCTTCGACGTCTTCAGCGGCACCTGAGCGGCGTCGATGAGCAGCAGCTTGCCGTTCGTGGAGTTGAGCAGCAGCAGGAGGTTGCCCTCCGTCTCGGTGAAGGCGGCGATAAGCGGGCTCTTGTCGCTGTAAGCGGAGATGAGGCGCTTGCGGTTGGTCTTCGTCTCGTAGCTCTTCAGCGCGATGCGGGCGCACTTGCCGTTCTCGAAGAAGAAGAGTATGCTGCCGGAATAGTCCTTCGTCGCGACCATATAGACGGGGAGCTCGTCCTCGTCCATGCCGAGCTTGACGGGCAGGAAGTCGCCGATGAGGGAAATCTTCGTATCCGCGAAGTTATACGCCTTCGCCTTATAGACCTGATGCTTGTCGGTGAAAAAGAGCAGGTCGGTGCAGTTGGTTATCTCCGCGGACTGCGCGACGGAGTCGCCCTCCTTGAGCTTGTGCTCGCCGCTCATACGGAGCGAAAGCGGAGTGACCTTCTTGAAGTAGCCGTCCTTCGTCATGAAGACGGTGACGGGGTAGTCGTCCGGCTCGTCCGCCGCGGCGACGGTCGGCTCCTCGAAGTTGTAGATGATCTCGGTCTTGCGCGGCATGCCGTACTTCGCCTTGACCTCGAGCAGCTCGCCGCGGATGACCGCGCGCTGTTTCTCGGGGCTTTTCAGTATCTCGCCGAGGCGCTTGACCTCGGATTTAAGGTCGCTTATCTCCTTGGTGCGCTTGAGGATGTATTCGCGGTTGAGGTGGCGCAGTTTGATCTCCGCGACGTACTCCGCCTGCGTTTCGTCGATGCCGAAGCCGATCATCAGGTTGGGCACGACCTCCGCCTCCTCGGCGGTGTCGCGGACGATGCGGATGGCCTTGTCGATATCGAGCAGGATCAGCTCGAGGCCTTCGAGCAGATGGAGGCGGTCGGAGAGCTTCTGACGGTCGAAGTAGATGCGGCGCTTGACGCATTCGATGCGGAAGGCGATCCACTCGAGCAGGAGCTGGCGAACGCCGAGCACGCGGGGCGAGCCCTCGATCAGCACGTTGATGTTCGCGGAGAAGGTGTCCTGCAGCGTGGTGGAGGCGAAGAGGCGCTCCATAAGCTTCTCCGGCTCGGCGCTTCCGCGCAGGTCGATCGTCAGGCGCAGGCCGTTGATGTCGGTCTCGTCGCGGATGTCGCGTATTTCTTTGAGTCCGCCGCCCTTGATAATGTCGATTATCTTATCCTTTACCGCCTCGACGGTGGTCGTCGGCGGGAGCTGGGTGATCTCGATGCGATTGCCGGATTTGTCGTAGCTCCAGACGGAGCGTATTTTGAAGCTGCCGCCGCCGGTCTCGATGACCTTGTTCATCTCCTCGGCGTTGTAGATGAGCTTGCCACCGCCGGGGAAGTCCGGCGCCTTCAGCACGGAGGCGACGTCGAAGTCCTCGTTTTCGAGCAGCTCGACGGTGACGTCGATTATCTCCGCCAGGTTGAAGGAGGGGATGTTCGACGCCATGCCGACGGCGATGCCGACGGTGGGGTTGCAGAGTATCGCGGGGAAGGTGACGGGCAGCAGGCGCGGCTCGGTCGTCGTGTTGTCGTAGTTGGGGATGAAGTCGACGGCGTCGCGGTTGATGTCGCGGAAAAACTCGGAGGTTATCTTCGCGAGCTTCGCCTCGGTATAACGCGCGGCGGCGTACTTCATATCGCGGGAATACGCCTTGCCGAAGGAGCCCTTCGACTCCACCAGCGGATGCAGCAGCGATTCGCAGGCGCGCGTAAGGCGCACCATCGTTTCGTAGATGCCGGCGTCTCCGTGCGGGTTGTAGCGCATCGTCTGGCCGACGATGTTCGCGGACTTGACGAAGCCGCCCTCCGAGAGCCCCATCTTATACATGGTATAGAGGAGCTTGCGGTGAGAGGGCTTCAGGCCGTCTATTTCGGGTATGGCGCGGGAGGCGATAACGCTCATGGCGTAAGGCATATAGTTCTCCCGCAGGGTTTCGGTGATTTTCTGGTCAAGAACGGTGCCGGCGCCGGATATTTCGGCGTTCGGGTTCACTGCGCTCTTCGGCACGGGCTTTTTGGTACGCGCCATCGGTTCACATCCTGTTTCTCATAATCGGTCTTCTCGCAGAGAAGATTTTTCGCGCAAAGAAGCGTCAGCGGCTTCTGCGCGGCTTTAAGTTATAACGCCAGTCGAGGTCTCCGCGCTGAAGCGCGAGGATAAGCACCTCCGCGCCGGCGAGGTTCGTGGCGTAGGGGATATTATGCACGTCGCAGACGCGGGAGAAGTCGAGCGACTCGTCCGCCGCCTGCGGATCGCGGAAGTATATCACCAGATCGATCTCGTCGCAGGAGATGCGGGCGAGCACCTGCTCGCCGCCTCCCTGTATTCCGCCGAGGTACGGCTCGATAGTCAGACCGGTCGCCTCGGAGATCTGTCTGGCGGTGGCGCCTGTGGCGCAGAGATTGTGCTTGTTGAGGGTGCCGGCGTAGGCGATACAGAACTGTATCATCAATTCCTTTTTCTTATCGTCGGCCATTAACGCGATTTCCATAAAAAATATACCTCCGTTTCGCGAAAATGAATGTTTGAGGGATTGGAAGGATCAGAGCAGAAGCGGCACGCGCTCGCCGCAAAGACGGGCGGCGGCGTTGCGGAGCTGCTGCGATTCGAGACTTTTGCCGGTGACGAGCAGCGTGTTGGCGCGGCTCGCTTTTTCAACTCCGTCGGTGCGGTAGACGACGCCGAGCAGCCGCGCGCAGCAGGAATCCATAATCTGATCCGGTGACATATCACGCCGCCCGATACCGCGCGGATTTACCATGTTCACAAGGACGAAGAAGGGCTTGTCCGGACTCGCGCGGCGCACCGTTTCGGCCGCCGCGGAAGCGGGTATCGCCGCTTCCTTCTGCGGATTGGTGACGATAACGACCTTGTCCGCGGCCTGTGCGGCGTTTCTTACGGAAGCGCCTATGCCGGCGGGGCAGTCGAAAATGACGAAGCGGTATTTCTTCGCGGCTTTCTCCGCGAGCTTTTTAAGGAATTCCGGCTCGGGAACGTAGTCGGGATCCTTCGCGCCGGGTATCAGCGCGAGACGACCGCCTCCGGCGACGTCGACAATGGCGTCTTCAAAGGAGCAGTTTCCGCGCTCGATATCGGAAAGGTCGTATATGAAGCTGTCGCTTTTGCGAAGTATTATATCGGCGTTGCGCATACCGGAGTCGACGTCGACGATGAGAGACGCTTTGCCGCGCATCGCGAGCGCGGCGGCGGAGTTGACGCAGAAAAAGGATTTTCCGACGCCTCCCTTTCCGGATATGACGGCTATTGACTGTGCCAAGGGTCATCCCTCCCTGTGTGTTTTAACTGCGGAATTACGGCGGCGGTTCGCCGCCTCCGTTGTCCGGCGGGTTTTCGGGATTATCGGGTTCGGGCTCGGAGGAGCTTTCCTCCTCGCCGCCGTTGTCGGGCTCGCTCTCCTGCGACGAGCTTGAGGGCTCGGAAGAACTGCTGTCGGGAAGGGCGGGCTCCTGCCCGGAGGAGCTTTCGCCGCGTGAGCTTGAAACCGAGGACGAGAGCGGCTCGGAGGAGGACGGCGGGGCTTCGTAGCCGTCGGCGTACTTGCCGAGCTTGAAGTAGGCGTCCATTATCTCTTTGGCGACGGGCGCGACGCCGTTGCCGCTGCCGGCGTGCTCAACGAGCACGCATATAACTATTTCGGGGTTCTTGTACGGGGCGAAGCTGACGAAGACGCCGGTCGCGGTGCCCTTGGAAACGGACGCCGTTCCCGTCTTGCCGCCTACGGAAATGGGGTAGTTCTCAAAAACTCTTGAGGCGGTGCCGCCTTCCTCGGTGACGGAGCGCAATCCGCGCAGTATCGCGTTCTGCTCCTGTTCGGTCATGCTGACGGTGGAAACGACCCTCGGCTCGAACTGGTTGATGACCGATCTGTCGTTGTAATCGAGTATCTTGTCGAGCAGGTGGACCTGATAGCGCGTTCCGCCGTTGGCGATGGTGGCGATATAGTTCGCTATCTGCAGCGGGGTGAAGAGGTGGTATGACTGGCCGATCGCGGCCTGGAGGTCGTCGCCGCCGTACCACGATTCGCCGAAGGTGTTTTCCTTATACTTTCTGCTGGCGAGGACGCCCGCGCTTTCGCCGGGGATCTCGATACCGGTCTTTTCTCCGAGTCCGAGCCGCGTGCAGACTTCGTCGAGCTTATCTATGCCGAGCCGCCTGCCGACCTCGAAGAAGAAGTAGTTGCAGGAGGTCTGCAGCGCCTTGGCGACGTCGCAGGGTCCGTGCGTAGTGCCATAGCTGTCGTAGATCCAGCACTTCGGCTGGTAGTCGTCGTAGAAGGTGTATATTCCCTTGTCGTAGATTATTTCGTCGGTGGTGATGACTTTATTTTCAAGTCCGGCGAGCGCGGTCGCGGGCTTGAAGGTCGAGCCGGGGGAGTAGGTGCCGCCGATAACGCGGTTGAGCAGCGGGTTGGCGGGATTGCTTATCAGATCGGAGAAGTCCGCGGAATACCGCGTCAGGTCGTAGGTCGGATAGCTTGCCATCGCGTAGATCGCGCCCGTGTTGGGGTTGATCGCGACGACGGAGCCGGCGTTGCAGTCTTCGCCGACGCCGTTTTTGGCGTTTGCTTTGATGCGCTTAATGGTGGCTTCAAGCGCGTCCTGCGCTACGCGCTGCAGTTTGGAATTTATCGTCAGCTTTATGGTGTTGCCGGGTTTGGAGGTCTCGCCGGAGTGTACCCCGACGACCTTGCCGGTGCTGTCGACTTCAACGAGACTCTCGCCCTCGGTGCCGCGAAGGTAGTCCTCGAAGGCCTTTTCCGCGCCTTCCTTGCCGACCGTGGCGTTAAGCGGGTAGCCGCGTTCTACGTAGCTGTCGGCCTCCTCGGCGGAAATAAGGCCCGTCCTGCCGATGACGTGCGGGGCGAAGGTGCCGTCGTTTATAATCCGTATCGGCTCGACGGTCACGTCGACGCCGCTCATTTCATAGCGGCGCTCCTTTATCTCGCTGGCGGTCTCGGCAGAGATGTCGCTGGCGGCGGTGAAAGGCGTGCCGATCGCGAAGTTGCGGAGCTCCATCTCGTAGCGAAATCCGGCGAGGCGGCGCATTCCGGCGGCATCGCCGCCTTCAATGCCGTAACGGTTGTAAAGCGCGGCGAGCGCGTCCTGAGGCGAAGCGCCGTCGTCAAGGCCCAGTGTTTTCAGCAGCTTTTTCTTCGCGTTTTCCTTGCCCGCCTCCCATTCATATGGGGATACGTCGGTTATCGGAACGCCGTCCTTGATCTCGACTTCGTTTTCGAGCAGTATCTTTATGAGCTTTGCGCAGGTGTCGTTCTCCTGGCCCTTGGGTATGTACGCGCGGTCGAGCGTAACGGAAAGCCCCATGCGGTTGGTGACTATCGGCTCACCGTCGGAATCGAGTATCTCTCCGCGAACGGCGACCGTCGTTTGAGTCTTATAAGAACGCTTCGTGGCGGTCTCTAGGTATTCGTCGCCGTGGACGAGCTGGAGGTTCATGAGGCGAACTATGTATACGACGACGACCAGGCACCAAAAGACGCCCAGTATAAACGTTTTTATCCTTTTGCTTCGCTTATCCATAGTTTCCCCTTATCCGACGGGCGAATTGATCTTCCTGCTTATCGGGCGGAAAATGATGAAAAAGATCGTTCCCGTTACCGCCGCGCTCAAACCTCCGTGCAGGATGGCGAGGAAGACGGTGTACCAAGCTCCGCCGTTGCCCCATATCAAAAAGAAGAAAAAGTAGGTTATCAGCTGATATATCGCAGCGAACGCCGCAACTGTCACGAGATTCGTCAGCCATTTGACGCGGATGAGGTTCGCCGCGACGATCTGCGCCGCGAAGGCGAAAAGCAGCATCAGCAGCGCGTTATAGCCGAAAAGGCGCCCCGAAGTGACGTCCCAGAGCAGACCGAACACGCACCCGAGCACGAGCCCTACGTCCGAATCGTCGTTCAGTGAGATGACGACAACGGCGGGCAGCACGAGGCATATGTACGAAATGTGAAGCGACAGCGTGTTCTGCAGCACGAGCATGAGAAGCAGCAGAAACGAATACACCGTCCACTTTGCGAAGGAGGCCTTCGGTTTGTTGCTGTTCACGTTATTCCTGCTCCTGTCCGGTGAAATCTGTGATTATATAGACGTTGCGCAGCTGGCTGATGTCGGTGTAGGGAACTATCACCGCGTAGCTTGAAGCGCCGTGAGTCTCGGCGCGGACCTCTTCCACGGTGCCGACGATTATGTTTTTCGGGAAGGCGCCGCCGAGTCCGCTCGTGACGATCATATCGCCCGCGGCGACCTCGGTCTCGCGCGGCAGGTAGCTCATTTTGCACTTGCCGTCCTCACGGAGCTTCGCGTCGCCCTCGACCACGGCGACTTCGCCGGTGCGTGTCTCGAGCGCGCCGCACTCGAACGAAACGTCGAGTATGGTCGTGATCTTGCTGTAGGTCAGATAGACCTCGCTGACGTAGCCGATGATGCTGCCGCTTGAAATGACCGGATCGCGCACCTCGACTCCGTCGATGCTCCCACGGTCGACGGATATGACGTCGAACCAGCCGGAAGGATCGCGGCCTATGACCTTCGCCTTGGTAAGCGAAAGCTCGGTAAGGCGCTCGGTCAGTCCGAGACTGTCTTTAAGGAAGGCGTTTTCCTGCATCAGCATCTCATTCTGGCTTTCCAGCGTCTGCAGCCGTCGTATCTCCTGCCGGAGCATGTCGTTCTCCTCTTTCAGCCGGTCGTAGTCGCCGAGCTTGACGAAGAAATCCGACAGCCCGTTGACGATGGCGGCGTTGGCCTTCTGGAACGGTGTGGTGAGCGCGCCGAAAAAGCTCTCGAGATAGCTCGCTTCGCCGCCGCGGCTGAGCGAATAGATCATCGAGCCGATGAGCACGAGGCAGACCGCGGCGATTATTTTAATTTTCTTTCCGGTGAAGAAATCCCGCATTTCGTGACCTCTTTTGCAAGATGAATGGAACGGTTACGCGGCGGAAACCGCGTGAACGGCGGTTACGCCATTCTGTAGCCGTAGGAATCGTCGTTGTCGAATTCGTCGATGTGCTCGAGCATCATTCCGGCGCCGATGGCGACGCAGTCGGTGGGCTCCGGAGCTATATAGACGGGCATGCCGGTCTCCTGCGCGATGACGGTGTCGATGCCGCGCAGCAGCGCGGAGCCGCCGCAGAGCATGATGCCGCGCTCGATGAGGTCGGCGGAAAGCTCCGGCGGTGTTTTCTCCAGCGTCGAACGCACGGCTTCGAGTATCGCGGCGACGGAGTCGCTGAGCGCCTCGCGCACCTCGGAGGCGGTTATCTCGAGTTCTCTGGGAAGTCCGTCGATGATGTTCCTGCCCTTGATCAGCTCGCGCCCTTCGTTCTCATAAGGGTACGCGGAGCCGATATGTATCTTGACCTCCTCGGCGGTGCGTCCGCCGATGGCGATATTGTATTTGCGTCTGACGTAGTCGACGATGGCGTCGTCGAAGTCGTCGCCCGCGACCTTGACCGAGCAGCTGGAAACTATGCCCTGGTAGGAGATGACCGCGACCTCGGTCAGTCCGCCGCCGATGTCGACTATCATCGAACCGGTCGCCTCGGCGATCGGGAGTCCGGCGCCGATGGCCGCCGCCATGGGCTCGTCGACGGTGCGCGGATCGCGCACTCCCGCGCCCGCGGCCGCCTGCTTGACGGCGTGGCGCTCGACCTCCGTGACGTTGAAGGGCACGGCGATGACCGCGCGCGGCTTCGAGAAGAAGCTGTTGCCGCAGACCTCCTTGACGAAGCGGCGGAGCATCCCCTCCGTGCTGGTCAGGTCGGCGATGACGCCGTCCTGGATCGGACGTACGGCGGTTATGTCCTTCGGCGTGCGGCCGAGCATTTCCTTGGCCTCGTTGCCGGCGGCGCGTATGACCTCGTCGTAGTTGTCGATGGCGACGACGCTGGGTTCGCGCAGCACTATGCCGCGGTCCTTGTAATATATCTTCGTGTTGGAGGTGCCCATGTCGATGCCGATGAAGTTATTGAAAAGTCCCATATAAAACTGCCTTTCTCCGCCATGGCGGGAGGGGATAAAAAACGAAGGTGGTTATCTGCCGGTCGAGCCGAATCCGCCCGCACCGCGTTCGGTCTCCTCGAGCTTTTCCGTTTCAACGAGAGTTACCGGAAGGGGAGACGTAACGACGAGCTGCGCGACGCGGTCGAGCGGCATTATCGTGTAGGGTTCGTCGGAGACGTTGCAGAGCCCGACGAAGATCTCGCCGGTGTAGTCGCTGTCGATGACGCCGACGGAGTTGGAGAGCGTCACGCCGTGCTTGACGCCGAGTCCGCTTCTGCCGAAGAGCAGACCGACGCTGCCTTCGGGGAGCTTTACGGCTATACCCGTCGGCACGGAGGCGAGCTTGCCGGGTTGAAGCGTCAGCGGCGCTTCTATCGCGGCGCACAGGTCGAAGCCGGCGCTGCCGGAGGTCGCGCGTTCGGGCGCTTTCACGCCCGCGCGTCCGGTCAGCTTAACGAAAACTCGGGCGTCAGACAAAGCTGCTCACCTCGCCGCCGTAGCCGTAACCGTTCTCGCCGTTGTCCTTCTCCTCGGGTTCGTCGTCGAGCGGTTCGGACGCCGCGCCGTGCTGCGCCTCAAAGAGCTTCTGCTTGAGTTCGTCCGTCTCCTTCTGGAGATAGAAGAGCTGCTTGGAAGTCTCGCGGTAGCGCGCGTTGACGTTGTCGACCTCGTCTTTGAGACGGAGGTAGCGATCCGCGAGCTCGATTGAAGTCAGCGCAAGCGCCTTCTCGGTGCTGAGCCACTGCGCGTCGCGCTGGTGCGCGGCGATGCGGCGGTCGACGTCGGCGGCCGCGCGTTCAACGTTCACCGCGGGCTCGTCGGTCTTGATGGTGTAAGGAACTCCGCCGATCTTTACGTTGATAAGATTTTTTTCGCTCATGTTGTCCACCCCGAAATTGTACATATTTATACTATTATACTATCATCTCACATTATAGCAAACATTTCCGCGTTTCTCAACACTTTTTTGTTGACATATTCAAAAAATATGATAAGATAACAAAATAAGGGAACGACTGATAAGCTTGGCCGCGCCGAAAGGCGCGAAAGGAGCGGAACGTATATGGAAAAAGGGAAGAGAATAGTCGTCAAGATAGGCACCTCCTCGCTGACTGCCAACGGCGGAAGCATCAACCTGCGCAGGATCGACGAGCTCGCGAAGGTGCTCAGCGGCGTGCGCAATACCGGCAACAGCGTAGTGCTCGTCAGCAGCGGCGCGGTCGGAGTCGGCAGCGCGATGCTCTGGAACGGAGTTCGCCCGACGGAGCTTGACGGCCTCCAGGCAGCCGCCGCGGTGGGGCAGATCCGCCTTATGCACATATACGACAAGCTCTTCGCCGAGTTCGGCGTGCCGGTCGCGCAGGTGCTTCTGACGCGCAACAACGTTGAAAATGAGGTCCAGCGCCGCAACTGCCTCAACGCCTTCGAGCGCCTGCTTTCAATGGGCGTCATCCCGATAGTCAACGCCAACGATGTCGTGAACACCGACGAGATAAAAGAGCTCGCCGGATTCCGCGATAACGATAACCTTTCCGCCGTCGTCGCGGAGCTGATAAGCGCGGATATGCTCATCTTCCTGACCGACGCGGACGGGCTTTTCGATTCAAATCCGCACTCGAATCCGGACGCGAAGCTCATCCCGCGCGTGACCGAAATCACGCCGGAAATGTACGAGAGCTGCGAGGGCAAATCCGCCCTCGGCACGGGAGGCATGACCTCCAAGCTCCGCGCCGCCGAGCGTATGCTCGCGCAGGGCAGGGAAACGGTGATAATGAACAGCGAGGACCCCGCGCTGATTTACGAACTGCTTGAAGGGAAACAGGTCGGCACGGTCTTTGCCGCCGGGTGAAAAGAAAGGCAGGGAATATGGATATCAGAGCCATCGGCGCCGCGGCGAAAGCGGCGTCGCGCATAATAGGAACGTCGTCGAACGAAACGCGCAACGCCGCGCTTCGCGCGATAGCCGCCGCGCTTGAAGAGCGCAAAGCCGAGATCTTCGCCGCGAACGAAGCGGACCTCGCCGCCGCGCGCGAAAACGGCATGAGCGCCGCGATGCTCGACCGCCTCGCGCTGAACGAGAGCCGCGTGAAGCTCATGGCGCAGGGTGCGCTCGAACTGCTCGGCGTTCCCGACCCGCTCGACCGCGTATTCGACGAGCGCGTCCGCCCCAACGGGCTGAAGATAACGAAAAAAGCGGTGCCGCTCGGCGTCATCGCGATCATATACGAGGCGCGTCCGAACGTCACCGTCGACGCCGCCGTGCTGTGTCTGAAAAGCGGCAACGCCGTCATCCTCAAGGGAGGCAAAGAGGCGATAAATTCCAATCTCAAGCTCGGCGAGATAATGCGCGCCGCGCTCGAGAGCGCGGGGCTTCCCGCCGACTGCGTCACCGTCCTGCCGGATACCTCGCGCGAAGCGGCTACGGCGCTGATGACGCTTAACGAGTTCGTCGACGTGCTTATCCCGCGCGGAGGCGCCGGACTCATCTCGGCGGTGGTGAAGAACGCCACCGTCCCGACGATAGAAACCGGAACGGGCAACTGCCACGCCTTCGTGGACGCCTCCGCCGATCTCGATATGGCGGCTGATATAATCTTCAACGCCAAGACTTCGCGCCCCTCCGTCTGCAACGCGCTCGAAACCGCGCTCGTCCACGCGGACGTCGCGGAGAAGTTTCTGCCGCTGATGAAGTCGAAGCTTGACGAGAAGAACGTCGAGCTGCGCGGCTGCGAACGCGCCCGCGCCATCCTCGGCGGCTGCGTGAAGCCCGCGGTCGAAAGCGACTGGGCGAACGAATTCCTCGACTATATCCTCGCCGTGAAGGTCGTCGGCGGTATCGACGAAGCGCTCGCGCATATCGCGCGCTACTCGACCGGACACAGCGAGGCGATAATCACGGAGAACGCGGAAAACGCCGCGCGCTTCCTGCGCGAAGTCGACGCCGCGGCGGTCTACGTCAACGCCTCCACCCGCTTCACCGACGGCGGCGAGTTCGGCTACGGCGCGGAGATCGGCATCTCCACGCAGAAGCTCCACGCCCGCGGCCCGATGGGCGTCGACTGCCTGACCACATACAAGTACCTAATCGAAGGCGACGGTCAGGTGAGATAACCCTCAATACCCGTCATCCCGAAGGGCGAAGCCCGAGGGATCCCCTGCCGTCTGCAGCGGGCCTGTCATCCTGAGCGGAGCAACCGAAGGTTGCAAAGTCGAAGGATCTTAAAGAAAACGGTAATACAAATAGCAAAAGTGTGTATTCGGAGCGGGTGATGACCCTCATATCCGAATACACACTTTTTTCTTTTATGCTTCCGTTACCTTCAGGATCCTTCGCTGACGCTCAGGATGACAGTCTCCGGTTCGCGTCAGTCGTCGTATTTGATCGAGAGACCGCCGAAGCTGACGGCGGCGTTGACGCGCAGGACGTAAGGCGCGTCGGGATCGGGCATACCGGTAACGCCCTTGCCGGAGAAGGAGCCGGCGGTCGCCAGCTCGGCGCGGACGTTCTTCGGCAGCAGTACCTCGGCGTCGCCGAAGGAGACGTTGAGGTCGAGCGAGGCGTTCTCCCCGAACTCGCTGACGCCGCGCAGGTCGAGCGTGAATTCTCCGAAGGAGACATTAACCTTGCCGCCGACGATCTTTTCCGCCCTGCAGACGATCCTGTCGTCGCCGAAGCTGGCGTTGTAGTTGATGAAGCCGTCCGCGTCGGAGTACTCGGACTTGAATTTCCCGCTTTTGCCGTTCATTTTAACGCCGGGCGAAAACTTGACGCGCGAACGCTTGCGGTGCCTGCGGAAGAACTGGTGAAGTATGATCGAGAGACCGACGAAGACCAGCACGATCGCGAGAATGATCGTCCAGATGCCTTCGCCCTTGATGACGCCGATGTTTCTGAGCAGGAATATAACGCCCGCGGCGGTTATGCCGAGTGAGAAACCGGATATGTCGCGCGAGCAGCAGCCGGAAAGTCCGACGAAGATTATCGCCGAGGGCCATACGACGTCCCAGAATCCGATCTCGCCGAACCATTCGGCGTTTGTCTTCATAAGTATCAGCAGCACGCCGGCGAGGAGTATGAATACCCCTAAGAATATCGCCGGTATCCTGCCCGCGCTCCAGTCCCAGACGAACGCCTTTTCCGTCTTGCCGCCTTCGCGCGCGGTCTCGCCCGCGTCGCGGACTATCCCGGTCTTTACCTCTGCGGCGCCTTCGCCTCCGAGCAGCGCGTCGACGCTGACTCCGAGCGCGCCCGCGAGCAGCGGAAGCGCGGTGATGTCGGGGCAGGATTCGTCGGTCTCCCATTTGCTGACCGCCTGCGGCGTCACGCCGACCGCGTCGGCGAGCTGCTTCTGGGTGAGTCCGCGTTCCTTGCGGAGCGCCTGGATCCTTTTGCCGATGGTGTTTTCGTTCATATTTATTCCCTCCGTGGTATTATTTGCGTCTGCCGTTCCCGCGGGAGCGCTCCGAAGGTTTTCCGGAAGCCTTTTCCTTTGGTTTGATTCAATTATACCACATACGCGAAAAATGTCTATAACTTATTTGGAGAGTGCCGGAAACAACCGCCGGTTGAGCGGAACAACCGTCGGTTGAATTCCGAGAACTTCGCATTTGCACTTGATTCGGCGCGGTATGTGTGATATAATCAGCGCATAAATAAAGAGAAAGGGTGCAGAATGTGAAATATATCCTCGATCACGATTTTCACATACACACGCAGCTTTCCCCCTGCTCGAACAACCCCGAGCAGAATCCGGAGAGCATCCTGCGCTACGGAGAGAAATACGGCCTGCGCCATATCGTGCTGACCGATCACTTCTGGGACGAAGCCGTTCCCGGCTGTATCGGCTGGCAGGGATATTCGCACATCTCGAAGTGGCTGCCGCTGCCGCGGAGCGAAACGACGCGCCTTCACCTCGGGTGCGAAGCGGATATGAACCGCGCCAACGTCCTCGGGCTCACGAGAGAGACCGCCGAGAAGCTCGAGTTCATCACCGTCTCGATCAACCACCTGCATTTCCAGATGGGCGCGGATGAGCACTACGACGCGAAGTGGTACGCGGAGCAGTTCATCCTGCGCTGGAACGTCGTGCTCGATTCAGGCCTGCCGTATCATAAAATGGGCATCGCGCACCCGACCTACCGCGGCGTCGCGGGCAATATGCCCGACCCGCGCGCCCACCTCGACGTGCTCGAGGCGATCCCGGACGGCGTCTGGCTCGATATGTTCGCGAAGACCGAAAAGCTCGGCATGGGCGTGGAGCTGAACGCGAAAAACAACGAGTATTCGCCGGAGGACTTCGAGCGCGTGCTGCGCGTTTACCGCCTCGCCGTTGAAGCCGGCTGTCATTTCTACGGCGCGACCGACGCGCACCATCCGGCTCATATCGAGCCGCGGCGCGAAAACTGCCTCAAGCTCATCGACGCCCTCGGCCTGACCGAGGATCAGAAGTTCCGCGTGTTCGACTGATACAAACGCTAATATGAAAAAGAAAAGCAAGCCGATCGGCTTGCTTTTTTCATCAATATAACTACGACAGCACCTTGCGTATGATCCAAAACTGCATCCTGCGCGGCAGGGCGCCCAGCATAAGCAGCAGGGGATTGCGGTTGAGGTTGTAGGCGAAGCGCGGACGCTTCTTTTTCAGCACGCGCAGCGTCTTTTCCGCGAGCTTTTCCGGCGTTATGCTTCGCGCCTCGACGCGCTCGACTATCCTTTTGAAACGCTTCGCGTTGACGGGATAAAGCCGCGTTTCCGCGCAAAAGCGCCCGAGCGCGCCGACGGAGGCGGGGAGCATATCCGTCTTCACCGCGCCGGGGCGCAGCGTCACGACCCTGCAGCCGAGCAGCTGGAGCTCCATCCGCAGCGAGTAGGCGTATTTCTCCAGCGCCGCCTTCGTTATCGCGTAGATGCCGGTGAAGGGAAGAGGATCGAGCGGCGCGAGCTCGCTCGTGATCATTAGTATCCGCGCGCCGTTATTCAGCAGCGGCACGGCGAGCTTGTTGACGCGGTAGACGCCGAAAAGGTTGACGTTGAAGGCGCGGACGAAGGCGGCCTCGTCCATCTCGACGAGGGAGTTCAAGTCGTATATCCCCGCGGCGTGTATCACGCCGTCGAGCTTTTCTTCGCCGAGCGCCGCGAAGGCGGCCTCGAGCGAAGCGGAGTCGGTGACGTCGGCGCGTATGACGCGCCACGGCGTTTCCTCACGCGGCTCCGTCAGGTCGAATCCGACGGCTTCGTTCCCCGCGTCGGTCAGTGCGCGGCAGATCGCTCTGCCCATTCCGCCGTTCGCGCCCGTGACTAAATATCTCGCCATTACCGCGCTCCTTTCTTCGTGTTATCCGGAAACGTTATTTATCCCGAAAAACCGGAATTTGTCGAAATCTAACTTTTTAAATGGTCACGTATTAACAAAAGAGTCTTATATTCTCTCTGATTCCATGCTTGTACTCCATCTTTTTCCAACACTCTCTTACTCTTTTCTAATGCGTCTTCAATGGAATACAATACCTGCCTAAATCCGGACTTTACTTCATTCTCCGTATAAGTACATTGACCTTTAGTTGGATTTACCTTGCAAAAGTATAGTCTACTTATCTGATGCCACAACTTCGGTTCAAGGATAGATAACCTTTTTTCTTCAATTTCACCAAACGGTTCTATTGTGTTAAAAATCACATCATATCCGGTTTCTTCTTTTACTTCTCTCACCAACGCCTGACAATCATCTTCACCGTCCTCGATCCCTCAGCCGGGCAGCTTTAATTTACCGGAATTGCTCTCTATCATCAATAGCTTTCCTTCAACAATAATGATCCCTCGCACAGCCACTCGATAGATTTCATCTAAATCAGGTGGGTAATTCATCTCGTCCATAATCAGTATTTTCTTCATCACAGTACCTCGTCAAATCCCGATTTGTCGGGATCATTTCTTCCCGTTTCCGTTTTTCTTCTGCTTCGCTTCGGCGGCCTCGAGCGAAGCGGAGTCGGTGACGTCGGCGCGGATGACGCGCCACGGCGTTTCCTCACGCGGCTCCGTCAGGTCGAATCCGACGGCTTCGTTCCCCGCGTCGGTCAGCGCGCGGCAGATCGCTCTGCCCATTCCGCCGTTCGCGCCCGTGACTAAATATCTCGCCATTACCGCGCCCCTTTCTGCTGTGATGGCAGTATCCTTTATGCTGTAAAACGGAATACGTCAGAAGCACTTTTCCTTTCGACCGCTTTTACACTTTTCGATATTGCCGCAGCGATAGCAGAGTTCGTTATCACAAGCTCCGTCATTGTCGAAGCAGGAGCGTATATTGCCGACCGTTGTTTCCGCAATATTATTCAGCGCCTCTTCTGTGAGAAACGCCTGATGCGAGGTAACGATAACGTTAGGCATCGAGATCAGCCGCGAGAGCAGATCGTCGTCGAGTATATGTCCCGAGCGGTCCTCGAAGAATATGTCGGCTTCCTCCTCGTAAACGTCGAGGCATGCCGCGCCGATCTTTCTCGACTTGATACCGTCGAGAAGAGCTTCAGCATCGATCAGCGCCCCGCGCGAGGTGTTCACGATCACGACGCCTTTTTTCATCTCTGCGATTGTCTCGGCGTTGATAGTGTGGAACGTGCCGTCGTTCAGCGGACAGTGCAACGAGATCACGTCGCTTTGCACGAATAACTCGCGGAGCGAGACGTATTCTATTCCCGCGTCGTCGGAGGGGTAGGGATCGTAAGCGATCACCTTCATCCCGAAGCCCTTGCAGATGTCGACGAAAATGCGCCCGATCTTGCCGGTGCCGATCACTCCGACCGTCTTGCCGTGGAAATCAAAGCCGGTCAGCCCGTTAAGCGAAAAGTTGAATTCTCTTGTGCGGTTATACGCCTTGTGGATACGGCGCACCGAAGTGAGCAGCAGCGCCATTGCGTGCTCCGCCACGGCGTAGGGAGAGTATGCGGGAACGTGAACGACGTGGAGTTTTCCGAATGCATGCCGCACGTCGACGTTGTTGTAGCCCGCCGAGCGCAGAGCGATCAGTTTGACGCCGAGCGCATAGAGACGGTCAATCACGGCGGCGTTTACCGTATCGTTGACGAACACGCACACCGCGTCGCACCCTTTTGCGAGATCGGCGGTGTCTTCGGTCAGCTTTGTTTCCAGGTATTTGAACTGCACGCCGCGAGCTTCTCCGTAACGCTCGAACGACGGCTTATCGTATGCCTTTGCATCGTAAAACGCGACTTTTATCATGCTTTGCCTCCTCGTATTCCGTTCGGAGTTGCAAAAAAATCTCCGTCAAGATATGTATGGAGCGTTATTTCTTTTTTTCGCTTTCCTTATGCTTCGCCTCGGCGGCCTTCATCGCTTCGTCGGCTTCCTCGTCCCAGACGGTCCTTTCGGGGCCGAGGGTGCCGTACATAGTGTTCTCGAAGGAATAGGTCATTTTCGCCGTTTTTATCAGCCGTTCGTTATCCGTGTCGTCCCCGAAGGTGCCGAGCCGGGCGTAGATATCCCGCGTTATTTCGTAGTCGTACTGCTCGCGCCCCTCGCGGCTCGTGTACATTATCTCCGCGAAGTAGCGCCCCGTGTCGGGATCGTAATACGCGGTCCAGTTATTGCCCTGCTTTTTCGTTTTCATATTCTCACCCGTGTTCATTCGTTCTCGGTCTGAACCGTAATTGCTTCGCCGGACAGAGATTATCTTTCTTTTCTTAAATCGGCAGTTTGCTGAACCGCTTTCGGCAGCCATTCAGCGTTTACGTAGTCGAGAGGGATAACTATTTCCCGAATCTTGTCTTCGGGGTTTGGTCTTTTTATATCTTTCGGGAAACAGTCCAATCCTACTTCGCGCAAGCTGAGAACTCTGTCGTGTATCCAACCTACCGCCTGACCGTCGCAGTATAAGCAATGACAGCCGAACATTTTCTTTGTATAAACGTTCAACTCCTTGAGATGATTCATCCATTCTGATACGATTTCATCTTCAAACACAATATCCACGCCCCTTTCTTCGCGCGTTACCTGTGGATATAGACACGCGATTCGTTCCCGTCGTCGCACTGCGCGGCGCAGAAGAACTCCCAGCCGTAGCGCTCGTAGAAGCCGACGTGGTCCGTCACGAGATAGACCGGCGAAACGCCCTTCGACCGCAGATCCTCAACGGCGAAGTTCAGCAGTCTTCCGGCGATGCCGCGGCGGCGGTGCTCCTTCTCCGTATAGACGGCGCAGACGTTGGGGGCGAGGTCTTTCCTTTCGTGGAAGTCGTTTTCAACGACTCCGAGCCCGCCGGCGATCTCGCCGCCGCAAAGGCAGAGATACCAGCCGTATTCCGTTTCGCCGCCGAGGTAGGCGCCCATGCATTCGAGGTACGCCTCGACCGGCGCGCTCCACTTGCCGTGGAACCATTCGGCTGCCTTTCGCTTTATCTCCGGTTTTTCTCTCAGCGTGATGAATGCGTATTCGTTCATGGCGTTGCGGACGCTCCTGTTTTTTATATTGTAAGTATAGCAGAAAATCGCGGATTATTCAATCCTTCATTTTCGCGTTTCGGTTTGCCCGCCGGAAAAGCGGCGTAAAAAAAGAGATTGCCGTAAAGGGCGCGCAAATTAGGGATAAGTCGGGTTTTGAACGGCTGTTTCCCGCCCATGCTTCACAAAAAACAGCGGCCATACATCAAGTATGACCGCTGTTTTGTTGTTTTGCCTGAACGATAAACATCTCGTTCAAAACTG
>JAFRVI010000042.1 GCA_017438525.1 Clostridia bacterium | reverse complement strand
CGCAGATGAAGCTCGGCGTCAGCGTGCTGCCGAGGTTCAACCGCGACACCACCGACCGCAACCGCACGTCCCCCTTCGCCTTCACCGGCAACAAGTTCGAGTTCCGCATGCTCGGCTCCTCCAACAGCATCGCCTGCGCCAACATCATGCTGAACGCCGCGGTGGCGGAGAGCTTGAAGATATACGCCGACCGCCTCGAGGGCGCCGACGATTTCGAGACCGCGCTGCACGATATGATCAAGAATACCATCAAGGATCACAAGCGCATCATCTTCAACGGCAACGGCTACGACGATTCCTGGATAAAGGAAGCCACCGAGGTGCGCGGACTGCTCAACTACCGCACGACCGCCGACTGCATGCCGCATCTGCTCGATAAGAAGAACGTGGATATGCTCACTTCGCACAAGGTCTTCACCGTCGAGGAGCTGAAATCCCGCTGCGACATAATGCTCGAGAACTACTGCAAGACGGTCACCATCGAGGCGAACACCATGGCGGATATGGCGAAAACGCTCATCGCTCCGGCGGTGGAAAAATACGCCGCCGATATCGCGAAAAACGCCGCGGCGAAGAAGGCGCTCGACTCCTCCGTCCCGTGCGCTTACGAAACCGGAATAGTCAGAAAGCTCTCCGAGCTTACCGACAGGATCGCGGAGAAGGTCGACGAGCTGCAGAGCGCGGAGATCTCCCTGCGCGACGCGGACGGCGTAATAGCCGAATCCGCGATGATCCGCGACAGCGTGCTGCCGAAGATGTGCGAGCTGCGCGTCGCCTGCGACGAAGCGGAAACGCTGACCGCGAGATCCTACTGGCCGTTCCCGACCTACGCCGACATACTGTTCAGCGTAAGATAAACCGCATTCATATAACTCACAGAGGTGATACCCATGTTGACTGAAGAAGTAACGAAATTGATACGGGATACCGCGTCCGGCGAAGTGTTCGGCGTGTGGTTCCTCATCGGCGCGGCGCTCGTGTTCTTTATGCAGGCGGGCTTCGCGATGGTCGAAACCGGCTTTACCCGCGCGAAGAACGCCGGCAATATCATAATGAAGAACCTGATGGATTTCTGCATCGGCACGGTAGTGTTCGTGCTCCTCGGCTTCTCGCTTATGATGGCGGAGGACTACGTGCTGGGCTTTATCGGAGTGCCGAATCTGGACATACTGACCGATTTCGGCGGATTTCTGAAAGGCGGCAACGCGCCGGTCTTCGTCTTCAACCTCGTCTTCTGCGCGACCGCGGCGACGATAGTTTCCGGCGCGATGGCGGAAAGGACGAAGTTCCTTTCCTACTGCATCTACTCCGGCGTCATCTCGCTTTTCGTTTATCCCGTAGAAGCGGGCTGGGTATGGAACGGCAGCGGCTGGCTCGCGAAGCTCGGCTTCCACGATTTCGCCGGCTCGGCGGCGATCCACTCCGTCGGCGGCATAACCGCGCTCATCGGCGCGATAATGGTCGGCCCGCGCCTCGGCAAGTATATCAAAGACAAGGCGGGAAAGGTCGGCAAGGTCAACGCCATCCCCGGCCACTCGATAACGCTCGGCGCGCTCGGCTGCTTCATTCTCTGGTTCGGCTGGTACGGCTTCAACGGCGCGGCGGCGTGGGATAACGAATCCCTCGCCTCCATCTTCGTCACTACCACGATAGCGCCCGCGGTCGCGACCTGCGTAACGATGATATTCACATGGCTGAAAAACGGCAAGCCGGACGTTTCCATGTGCATCAACGCGTCCCTCGCCGGCCTCGTTGGAATAACCGCCGGCTGCGACGCGCTCGACGCTTTCGGCTCGGTCGTCGTCGGCATCGTTTCGGGATTCCTCGTCGTCTTCGTCGTCGAGTTCCTCGACATAAAGCTGCATATCGACGACCCCGTCGGCGCGGTCGGCGTGCATCTCGCGAACGGCGTATGGGGCACGATAGCCGTCGGCCTGCTCGCTAATCCCTCCGCGCCCGCCGGGCTGGAAGGGCTGTTCTATACCGGCAGCTTCAGACTTCTCGGCGTGCAGTGCGTCGGCATAACCGCCATCCTCGCGTGGACCGCCGCCATGATGACCGCGACCTTCTTCGCGCTGAAAAAGACCGTCGGTCTGCGCGTCTCCGCGGAAGAGGAGATGAAGGGGCTCGACAAGACCGAGCACGGCCTGCCGAGCGCGTACGCCGACTTCGTGCCCGCGGTCGAGAGTCTGGATTACGGCTTTGAAGGCGCCGTCGCCGTGAGCGGCGAAACGCCGGTCGCGGAAGCGGTGCCGGTCAGGAAGGTGCCCGCGGTCGCAAGCGAGGGCCCGAAGTTCACGAAGGTCGAGATCGTCTGCAAGGAGCCGCGGTTCGAGGCGCTTAAAAACGCGATGATGGAGATAGGCATAACCGGCATGACGGTTTCCCACGTCCTCGGTTGCGGCGTCCAGAAGGGGCAGCCGGAATACTACCGCGGCGTCCCTGTCGAAGCCAACCTTCTGCCGAAGATACAGGTCGATATAGTCGTCAGCAAAGTGCCGGTGCGTATGGTCATAGAAACGGCGAAAAAGGTGCTTTACACCGGCCACATCGGCGACGGCAAGATATTCGTCTACGACGTCGAGAACGTCGTAAAGGTTCGTACGGGCGAGGAGGGCTACGACGCCCTTCAGGACGTGGAGTAGGTAAAGCGATATGTGTTCGATTTTCGGTTACTGCGGACCCGTCGCCGACGTCGGCGCGTTCATCGAGGGCTTCTCGCGCACGGTTTCGCGCGGGCCTGACGAGAGCCGCGTGACAAATACGGGCGAAGGTCTGCTCGCTTTTCACAGACTGTCCATAATGGGGCTCACGCCCTCCGGCATGCAGCCGTTCACGCTGAACGGCTGCTGCGCCGTGTGCAACGGAGAGCTTTACGGCTTTGAAGCGGAGCGCGCCCGCCTTATTGAAAAGGGCTATACGTTTAAGAGCGGCAGCGATTGCGAGATACTGCTCCCTATGTACTTCGAGTACGGAACGGATATGTTCGGGATGCTCGACGCGGAGTTCGCCTGCGTTATCTACGACGGCAGGACGGACGAATATATCGCCGCGCGCGATCCAATAGGCATACGCCCGCTGTATTACGGCCGCGACAAAAACGGCGTAATTATGTTCGCGAGCGAGGCGAAAAACCTCGTCGGCCTCGCGGATAAGATAATGCCGTTCCCTCCGGGGCACTATTACAAAGACGGCGAATTCGTCTGCTACCGCGATATCGCGAAGGTGGACGCCGTCTGCGAAGACGGGCTCGAGACCGCCTGCCGCAACATCCGCGAAAAGCTCGTCGCCGGCGTCGAGAAGCGTCTCGTCGCCGACGCGAAGGTCGGCTTCCTGCTTTCGGGCGGGCTCGATTCCTCACTCGTCTGCGCTATCGCGGCGAAGAAGAGCGAAAAGCCGATCCGCACCTTCGCCATCGGCATGAGCGGGGACGCGATCGACCTGAAATACGCCCGTCAGGCCGCCGACTACATCGGCGCGGAGCACACGGAGGTCTATATGACTCCGGAGGAGGTCGTCGCCTCGCTCGAGGACGTCGTCCGCCTGCTCGGCACCTACGACATAACCACCGTCCGCGCAAGTATGGGAATGTACCTCGTATGCAAGGCGATACACGAGAAGACTGATATCCGCGTGCTTCTGACCGGCGAAATATCGGACGAGCTTTTCGGGTATAAATACACCGATTTCGCGCCGAACGCCGCGGAGTTCCAGCGGGAAGCGGAGAAGCGCGTGCGCGAGCTGCACATGTACGACGTGCTCCGCGCCGACCGCTGCATCTCCGTCAACTCGCTCGAAGCGCGCGTACCCTTCGGCGACCTCGATTTCGTCAAGTACGTCATGGAGCTCGACCCCGGGATAAAAATGAACGTATACGGCAAGGGGAAATACCTGCTCCGTCACGCCTTCGAGGGCTTCGGCTATCTGCCGGACGGCATCCTCTGGCGCGAAAAGGCGGCGTTCTCCGACGCGGTCGGGCATTCGATGGTCGACTACCTGAAGGAGTACGCGGAGAGCGTATACACCGACGCGGAGTTCGAGAGCAGGCGCGTTAAGTACGGCCACGCACGCCCCTTCACGAAGGAGTCTCTGCTCTACCGCGAGATATTCGAGAAGTATTACCCCGGGCAGTCGGAGATGATAGCCGGTTTCTGGATGCCCAACAAATCGTGGGAGGGCTGCGACGTCGACGATCCCTCCGCGCGCGTGCTTTCAAACTACGGCGAAAGCGGAAAATAAAACAAACCCGTTAGGAGATTTTGCGCCAATGGAAAAGATCCTCGTTCTCGATTTCGGCGGTCAGTACGACCTGCTGATAGCGCGCCGTGTGCGCGAAAACGGCGTCTTCGCCGAGATCAGACCATATAACAAAATAACTCTTGAGGAGATCAAAGAGGCGGGATACAAGGGAGTGATATTCACCGGCGGGCCGAACAGCGTCTGCGGCGAAGGCGCTCCGCGTTACGACGGGGATATACTGTCGCTCGGCGTTCCCGTGCTCGGCATCTGCTACGGCCACCAGCTCATCGCGTATATGGCGGGCGGAACCGTCGAGTCCGCGCGGAGCGCGAGCGAATACGGCAAGACGGAGGTGCGCTTCGGCGCGAGCCCGCTTTTCGAGGGCGTTCCCGGGAAGAGCGTCTGCTGGATGAGCCACACCGATTACGTTTCGAAGGCGCCCGCGGGCTTTGAGGTGACCGCGAAAACGGACGGCTGCCCTTGCGCGGCGATGGCTGACGAAAGCCGCCGCATATACGGCGTGCAGTTTCACCCCGAGGTGACGCACACGGAATACGGAAAGCTGATACTGCGCAATTTCCTCTTCGGCGTCTGCGGCTGCGCGGGCGACTGGAAGATGGACGATTTCATCGAGAAGACGGTAGAGAAATACAGGAAAGAGCTGAAAGGGAAAAAGGTCTTATGCGCGCTTTCCGGCGGGGTGGATTCCTCCGTCGCTGCGGTGCTGATGCACCGCGCCGTCGGGGACGCGCTGACCTGCGTTTTCGTCGACCACGGGCTGCTGCGCAAGGACGAAGGCGACGACGTCGAGCGCGTTTTCAGAGAGCGGTTCAATATGAAGCTCGTGCGCGTGAACGCGGAAGAGAGATTCCTCGCCAAACTCAAGGGCGTGCGCGAACCGGAAAAGAAGCGCAGGATAATCGGAGAGGAGTTCATACGCGTCTTTGAGGACGAGAGCAGAGCGCTCGGCAAAACGGATTATCTCGTTCAGGGCACCATCTATCCCGATATAGTCGAGAGCGGCAAGGGCGACGCGTCCGCGATAAAGAGCCACCACAACGTCGGCGGCCTGCCGTCGGTGATGGACTTCGAGGGCATAGTCGAGCCGCTGAATGAACTTTTCAAAGACGAGGTGCGGGAGGTCGGGCTGAAACTCGGCATACCCGAAAAGCTGGTAATGCGCCAGCCGTTCCCCGGCCCCGGGCTCGCGGTGCGCATCATCGGCGATATCACGAAGGAGAAGGCGGATACCCTCCGCGCCGCCGACGCGATATTCAGAGAAGAGCTCGAGGCGGCGGGCGTGAAGGCGAGCCAGTATTTCGCCGTGCTGACCGATACGCAGAGCGTCGGCGTTATGGGCGACGCGCGCACCTACGACCATACCGTCGCGCTCCGCGCCGTTACCACGGACGACTTTATGACCGCCGACTGGGCGAGGGTGCCTTACGGCGTTCTCGAAGCCGCCTCCCGCCGCATAACCAACGAGGTCGGAACGATAAACCGCGTGGTCTACGATATAACTTCAAAGCCGCCGGCGACGGTGGAATGGGAATAGGCGTGAGAAGACCTGAACAGGGAGGAATCGGTATGACAAAGTATATTTTCGTAACGGGCGGAGTCGTTTCCGGACTCGGCAAGGGAATTACCGCCGCTTCGCTCGGCAGACTGCTGAAAGCGCGCGGGCTGAAGGTCGCGGCGCAGAAGCTCGATCCGTACATCAACGTCGATCCGGGCACGATGAGCCCGTATCAGCACGGCGAGGTCTACGTCACCGACGACGGCGCGGAGACCGACCTCGACCTCGGTCATTACGAGCGCTTCATAGACGAGGATCTTAACAAGTATTCCAACCTTACCACCGGCAAGGTCTACTGGAATGTGCTGAACAAGGAGCGCCGCGGCGAATACCTCGGCTCGACCGTTCAGGTCATCCCGCATATCACCAACGAGATAAAGGAGTTCGTCTACAACGTCGGCAAGCACTCCGACGCCGACGTCGTCATCACCGAGATAGGCGGCACGATCGGAGATATCGAATCCCAGCCGTTCATCGAGGCGGCGAGGCAGATTTCGCTCGAGGTCGGGCGCGAAAACAGTCTTTTCATACACGTCACGCTCGTTCCGTACCTGCACGGCTCGGAGGAGCACAAGACGAAGCCGACCCAGCACTCCGTCAAGGAGCTGCAGGGGATGGGCGTCAATCCGAACATAATCATCCTGCGCTGCGATGAGCCGCTCGAAGAGAGCATATTCGACAAGATATCGCTCTTCTGCAACGTCAAGAAGGACTGCGTTATAGAGAACATCACGCTGCCGAATCTTTACGAAGCGCCGCTGATGCTTGAGAAGTCGGGCTTCTCCGCGGTCGTCTGCCGCGAACTCGGGCTGAACGCGGGCGAACCCGATCTTGCCGACTGGTCGGCGATGGTGGCGCGGATAAAGGCGAGGCCCTACACGGTGCATATCGGGCTGGTCGGCAAATACGTCGCGCTTCACGACGCGTATCTTTCCGTCGCCGAGGCGATGCGCCACGCGGGCTACTACTACAACACTCACATAAAGATACACTGGATAGATTCCGAAGCCGTCACCGAGGAGAACGCGGAAGAGACCTTCGCCGGCCTCGACGGAATAATCGTGCCCGGCGGCTTCGGCGGCCGCGGCGTCGAAGGAATGATAACCGCCGCGGAGTACGCGCGCGAGAAGCGGCTGCCTTATTTCGGCATCTGCCTCGGTATGCAGATCGCGGTCATCGAATACGCCAGAAACGTCGCCGGCATCGCGGACGCGAACTCCGGCGAGTTCGACGAGAACTGCGCCCATAAGGTAATCGACTTCATGCCCGGCCAGAGCGACGAGGTCGACAAGGGCGGCACGCTCCGGCTCGGCGCGTACCCGTGCGATATTGCCCCGGGCACGACCATGGAACGCTGCTACGGAACGCCGCGCATCAGCGAACGCCACCGCCACCGCTACGAGTTCAACAACGACTACCGCGGCGTTTTGAGCGAATGCGGGCTGACGCTCAGCGGCACGTCGCCGGACGGACTTCTCGTCGAAACGGTCGAGCTTACCGAACGCCCGTTCTACGTCGGCGTTCAGTACCACCCGGAGTTCAAATCCCGCCCGAATAAGCCGCACCCGCTCTTCCTCGGCTTCATCGGCGCGGCGTTCAGGCATTCAGGAAAGGGCGAATAATGGGTATACGCGAAGAATGCGGCGTCTTCGGCATGATGTCGGAAACGCCGACGGACGCGGCGGGCCTCTGCTACTACGGGCTTTACGCCCTGCAGCACAGAGGTCAGGAAAGCTGCGGCATTGTCGTCGGCGACGGCGGCGTGTTTACGTCGCGCAAGGATCTCGGCGTCGTCGGCGACGTCTTCACTCCGGAAACGCTTGCGTCGTTCCCGAAGGGGACGATCGCGGTCGCGCACGTGCGCTACGGTACCACCGGCGGAACCGACCGCCGCAACTGCCAGCCGATAGAAGTCAACCACCGCAAGGGCTGTATGGCGATCGCGCATAACGGCAACCTCTCCAACGCCGCGGAGCTGCGCTCCGCGCTGGAGCGTTCCGGCGCGATATTCCATACCACGAGCGACACCGAAACGATCGCGTATATAATCACGAGGGAGCGCCTCGCCGCGCCGTCGACGGAAGAAGCGGTCAGCCGCGCGATGGATATTCTGCAGGGCGCGTACTCGCTCGTGATAATGTCTCCGCAAAAGCTCGTCTGCGCCAGAGATCCGCACGGCTTCCGCCCGCTCTGCTACGGAAAAACCGAAGACGGAACGTACGTCGCCGCCTCCGAAAGCTGTGCGCTGACCGCGGTCGGCGCGGAGTTCGTGCGGGATATCGAGCCGGGCGAGATACTCGTTTTCGGCAAAGACGGTATTGAATCCCGCCGCGAGCACTGCGGAAAAGCGGAGAAGAAGCTCTGCGTTTTTGAGTATATCTACTTTGCGCGTCCCGATTCCGTCGTCGACGGGCGGTCGGTGTCCGCGGCGCGGATAAACGCCGGCAGGGTGCTCGCGCGGACGCACCGGGTCAACGCCGATCTCGTTATCGGCGTGCCGGACTCCGGTATCGACGCCGCCCTCGGTTACAGCCGCGAATCCGGCATACCCTACGATACCGGGCTCGTCAAGAATAAATACGTCGGCAGGACCTTCATCGCGCCGAAGGGCAGGGGCGATATGGTGAGCTTAAAGCTTTCGGCGGTAAGAGAAGTCGTGAGCGGCAAGCGTATCGTGCTTATCGACGACTCGATCGTCCGCGGAACGACCTGCGCGCGCATCGTTTCTCTGCTCAGAAGCGCGGGTGCGAAGGAGATACATATGCGCGTTTCCGCGCCGCCGTTCCGCTTCCCGTGCTTCTACGGAACGGATATAGACTCGCGTGAAAACCTGATCGCGTGTCACCATTCGATCCCCGAGATCGCGGAGATAATCGGCGCCGACTCCCTCGGCTACCTGCCCGTCGGGTGCCTTTGCGAGCTGGCCGGTAACTCCGGTTACTGCAGCGCGTGCTTCGACGGCAGATATCCGACAAAAATACCCGCGGACACAAGAAAAAACCGTTTTGAACAAAGTTTTTCCGAACAATTCAAATAATAGATTATCGGATTTCTTCAAACTTTAGTTATGATACAAATGCAATCGCCGCATCAAAAAGCGGACTGACACCGTCAGCCCGCTTTTTCGCCGATACCGGTAATTATAACGAGTCGCTGCCCGCTTTGTGCTTATTATTGACAAACACTGATCCGGTTGTTAAAATATGCTTGTGCTTATACTGCGCAAAAACATACAGAAAGAACCGACACTATGCCGAACATAATCGAAGTTACAGACCTCTCCGCGCCGGGACTTGAAGACTACGCGAAGCTGACCGAGCGCGAGCTCTTCCATCAGAACAAGCCCGAATGCGGCATATTCATCGCCGAGAGCCCGAACGTCATACACCGCGCGCTCGACGCGGGCTTCACGCCGCTTTCGCTGCTGATGGAACGCAGTCAGATCGCCAAGACCGCCGACGTGCTCGAACGCTGTGGGGATATACCGCTTTACACCTCCTCGATGGAGGTGCTTTCCGAGTTGACCGGCTTCAAACTGACGCGCGGAGTCCTCTGCGCCATGCGGCGCAAGCCGGAGCTGTCCGCCGAAGAAGTACTGCGCGGCGCGACCCGCGTTACCGTTCTCGAAAACGTCGTAAACCCGACGAACCTCGGCGCGATATACCGCTCTGCCGCGGCGCTCGGCATGGACGCGGTGCTGCTGACTCCCGGCTGCTGCGATCCGCTTTACCGCCGCTGCATCCGCGTCAGCATGGGCACCGTTTTCCAGACGCCGTGGGCGCACGTCGGCGAAGAAACGACCGACTGGCCGCACCCCGGCCTCGAAATACTGAAGGAACACGGCTTCAAGACCGTCGCGATGGCGCTGAAAAACGACTCCGTCGCCATCGACTCCCCCGCGCTCGCCGCGGAGGAAAAGCTCGCTATAATACTCGGCACAGAGGGCGACGGGCTCGCCGAAGCTACCGTCGCCGCCTGCGACTATACAGTGAAGATTCCGATGTCCCACGGCGTCGACTCGCTCAACGTTGCCGCCGCGAGCGCGATCGCCTACTGGCAGCTGGGAAACAGATGAGGAGCGGCGAATGAACGATATTATAGTCGGCAACGTTTGCAGTCTTTGCGCCGCCGTCACGGATTCGATAAGCGGCACGCAGAAGAAGCACAACCGCATGCTCGCCTTCCAGACGCTGAGCCAGGTCTTTTACGGCGTCGGCACGATAATCCTGAAGGGCTACAGCAGCACCGTGCAGAACGGCGTCGCGATACTCCGCAACTTCGCCGCGATGAAGCGGATAAAGAGCAAGGCAGTCGAATGGATACTCATCCTGCTCGGCGTCGCGCTCGGGATCGTTTTCAACAACCTCGGCCTGCTCGGCTGGCTGCCGATCGCCGCGAACCTCGAATACTCGATCGCCGTGTTTCAGTTCAAGGAAAACGTTCGCCTGCTGAAGATCGCGTTTATAATAAACATGCTGATGTACCTCACCTTCAGCATTATGATAAAGAATTACATCGCCGCCGTCGCGAACGTCGTCGTCGCGGTCATAACCGCGATCGCACTGATAAAGGGCGAGCCCGAAGCCGCGGACGGATCCGAAGCGGAAGAGAAAAACGAAGAATCGCAAACGGCAGACGAAGAATAAAAGCGTATATGCAAAGGATCCGAATCCCGCGCGGTTCGGATCCTTTTGTTATTCCTGTGTCGGCAGCGGTCAGATAAGCCCCTGCTCTTTCTTATCCATAACGCTCTTCAGCGTGGAGAACATATCCCCGACGTTCAGCGGCTTGGCGATATGACCGTTCATACCCGCTTCCTCCGCCGTCGCAATATCCTCGCGGAAGGCATTGGCGGTCATTGCGATGATCGGTATCCTCGAAAGCGTCGGATCGGGAAGCGAACGAATCGCGCGCGCGGCTGAATAGCCGTCCATAACAGGCATCTGAACGTCCATCAGAATCACGTCGTAATAACCGCCTTCTGAACCGGCGACCTTGTCGACCGCGATCTGACCGTTTTCCGCCTTGTCGATCGCGAAGCCCGCTCGCGTCAGCAGCAGATTCGCTATTTCCATATTTATCGCATTATCCTCGACAAGCAGTGCGCGGAGTCCGTCGAATCTGATCGCGGCTTCGCTCTTCACCTTCGTCTCCTCCGGCTTCTCTAACGGGAGGGATATGTTGATTATGAATTCGGTGCCCTTGCCCTTTTCGGTGACGACGTCTATCCTGCCGTCCATCATATCGAGGATACTTTTGGTTATCGACATTCCGAGCCCGGTGCCCTGGATCTTGCTGACCGTCGAAGTCCGCTCGCGCTCGAACGGCGAGAACAAATTCTCGACAAAGCCCGGATCCATGCCGATACCCGTATCTTTTACGCGGATCTCATAATTGCCGGTATCCCCTTCCCTCGACATCTGCCTCAGGCCGAGCGTGACGACGCCGTTTTCACCGGTGAACTTGCCGGCGTTGCCCAAAAGATTCATAAGCACTCTGGTCAGCAGGTTTTTATCGCATAGCACCCACTTATCCTTCACGTCGCTCGACAGCATGAATGTGATCTTCTTTTCGTTCAGCTGCGGCTTGATCACCTCGCCCGCCTCGCGAACGCATTCTTCGAGGTCTATGCGAAGCGGCTCGAGCTCTATCTTGCCGCTTTCGATGCGGCTCATTTCCAGAACGTCGTTGACGATAGCCAGGAGCTGACGGCTCGCCGTATCGATCTTATTGACGTACTCAAGCTGTTTTTCCGGCGACTTCTCTTTTTTCGCGAGCGTCGTGTAGCCGATTATCGCGTTCAGCGGAGTGCGCAGGTCGTGGGTCATGTTGGAAAGGAAAAACGTCTTCGCTCTGTTCGCTTCCTCGGCCGCAGAAAGCTGCGCTTCAAGGTGCTCGTTTTCCTGCACCCTGCTGACCGTTCGCTGTATCAGCCACAGCATAACGAAAACGAAAATGCTTCCGCCGAAGAGAATAGCCGATATTATTATATCCGGCTTGCCGAATATGCCGACGGCGAGGTAGCCCGCCAGAAACAACACCAGCAGCAATATCGGGAGGTTCAGCACGCGGCGCTCCTTGTCCCAATTCCCGCGCTTGCGTACCCTGCGCGCAAAGCGCACGTAAAGAAAGATATTATACGCCATAAGCGCGCTTCCCGCAAACACCATGAAATTAATCAGATATTCGGAAGTTATCAGTTGCTTCAGAAAGTCCATATCTTCGTCCGTTCCCCTAAAAGCAAGATTTTAATGCATTTTTATAGTTCGATTATATCCCCGGAAAACGTTTAAGTCAATATATTTTCTCTATAATAATCTTTCTCTATAATAATCCGCCGCCCCTTAAATTAAGGGACGGCGGATTTCCTGCGCCGCGTTTATGAGATATATCCGTTTTCGTCAAGTTCGCCGCAGATGACGTTTTCGACCGTTTTTGTCGCGCGATCGAAATACACGGCAATATAACGGCCGTCCATCGTCCAGATGCTGCCGTATAACCCGCTGAAAAAGCTCGACGGCTCGCCCCACCACGCGACGAGGTCCGCTTCCTTCACTCCTTCGAGCGCTTCGGTCAGCTCCTCCGTCGACATCGTGAACGCCTCGGCCTTGTCCTTCACGTTCTTTCCGCCGCAGGCGGCGAGCGCGAGCAGCAGCGCCGCGCAGAGAATAATCACAACGATCTTTTTCATAAACTCATCCCTCCGGATAAGAGACTCGGCAATCGGCGAAGTATTACAAAAAACGCCGAAAAATCATCCTTTGCGATTATATCACGCGCCCCTTCGGCTTGTCAAGCGCACAAACCGCGCGTTATTATAACGAAACAAAAACTTCTATTTCGTATACTTTATTTGACAAATAGGAAAAAAGTGTTATAATTCATACCTTGTGAGGTGAAAAGCATGCGCACGAAAAACGAAATTGCCGAAAACGGCTGCGAATATTCCTACGACAAGCTCTGGAAGCTGCTCATAGACCGCAAGCTTCGCAAGAAGGACCTGCAGAAGCTGACTCACATCAGCCCCGCGGTCATCGCGAAGATGGGGCGCGGCGAGGCGGTCAACCTCTCCACGCTGGGCAAGATATGCGTCGTGCTCGAATGCGGGCTTTCCGACGTCGTAGATATCGTCAAGAAGGTCAAGCCGAAAAAACGCAGAGGCAAGACCGCGATAGTATAATTAAAGGCGCGCCGGTATTCCGGCCGCGAAAAGAGGACATATGAACGTTACGATAATCTGCGAGGTTCTGGGCGAAGCGAATAACGGCACCTCCGTCGCCGCCTATAACCTAATAAACCACCTTAAAGCAAAAGGTCACAACGTCAAGGTCGTCTGTCCGGACGAAGACAAGCGCGGACAGGACGGCTGGTACGTGCTGCCGCAAAAAAACTTCGGCGCGATCATAAATCGGATGCTCAAACGCAACGGCGTCGTTATGCCCAAGTTCAGCAAAGACATAATCGGCGAAGCGATAAAAGACGCCGACGTCGTGCACATTATGATACCGCTCTTCATGGCGCGGAAATGCTCGAAGTTCGTCAAGCGCGCTGGCAAGCCGATCACGGCGGGCTTCCACGCGCAGGCGGAGAATTTCACGTCGCACATCGGACTGATGGGCTCGCGCGTCATCAATAATATTATCTACCGCTGGTATTACGGCAATCTCTACAAGCGCGCCGACTGCATACACTACCCGACGCAGTTCATCCGCGACGTTTTCGAGAAGCAGATCGGCAGAAAGACCAACGGCGCAGTCATCTCCAACGGCGTCAACGACTGCTTCAAGCCCGCTCCCGCGGAGAAGCCGGAGGAGTACCGCGACAAGTTCTGCGTGCTTTTCACGGGCAGGTTCTCGAAGGAGAAGTCGCATAAGGTGCTGCTCAAAGCGGCCGCTAAATCGAAGTACGCCGACCGCATACAGCTCTTCTTCGCAGGCAACGGGCCGACCGAAAAGCGCGTTATGCGCATGGGCGAAAAGCGCCTCCCCAACGCGCCGGTCATCGGCTTTTACTCCCGCGAAGAGCTTGTCCGGCTCATCAACTCCTGCGACCTCTACTGCCACCCCGCCGAGGTAGAGATCGAAGCGATCGCCTGCCTCGAAGCGATATGCTGCGGACTAGTCCCCGTCATCGCTGATTCGCCGAAATGCGCGACAAAGAACTTCGCGCTCGACGGGCGCTGCCTGTTCAAAGTCAACGACAGCGCCGATCTGGCGAAAAAGATAGACAACTTCATCGAGCATCCCGAGGAACGCGCCGCGCTGCGCGAGCGCTATCTGCGCGAAAGCGCCGCCTTCGACCAGCGGACGTGTATGGAGCAGATGGAGCAGATGCTTCTCAACGTCACCGCGAGGGCGAAGGCCGCGGAAAGCGCGAAGGCGATCGCCGCCGCCGAGGCGAAGACCGCCGCGGCGCGCGAAAGAGCCCGCGTCAACGCCGGAGCCGAAGCGCTCGGCGAGCTTTTCGACGCCTCCGAGCCCGAGCTTGAAGACGCCGAAGAGTCGGAGTACGGCGATTGCGATGCCGCCGCCAAACGCTGACGAGCGTGCCTATATGAACGACTCGGGCGCGACTGCAAGAGCCGCGCCCGAAAATCATATGATTTATATTACGTAAACCGACTGAAAGATCCGATACCCGCGCACCGATTGTCCGATGCGTCAGTCGACAACAGCCACTAAAAGCGCCAGGGTATTCTGATAACCGTCGCTGTTCAGTATCTGCGCCTCGACCGTGATCTCTTTTTCTCCTCTGAAATAATCGAAACGCGACGAGTTAAAGATATTATCGGTTTCCGGAGCCGCCGTGATGACCTGTCCGTATTTTCCAAGGTAGTCGTATATCTTCCCTTCGTCCGCAACTTTCAGACAGACGTCGAAAGCGGCCTTCGCCAACGCGTTTATATCGTCCGCCGTGGCGTCGGAAATATAAGTGACCATCACCTTGTCTCTCTTCCTGGTATAAGAGTATTCGTAGCTGCCGAAAGAAGTTTCTATATCGTCGAACGTGAAGCCGAAGACCTCTTTCATTATCTCCGTCTTGCGTTCGTCGGTAGGCGGCGCTACGTAGTTCGTGCCGCCGCCGCTGTATTTGACGGTGTAACCGCGGAATTCTTTTTCCATTTCCTCGATCGCGTCTTCGACCTTCGTGTAATCCTTGAAACCCTGATCGATGCGGAAGTTCGTCTTATCCGAACTCCAGACCGCCTGCCAGCCGCCGCCTTCAAGCTCGGCCTTTACGTCTTCATAATCAGACGCGCTCTTCAGATAGTATACGTTATCTCTGACGGTGCATTTCCCGTCGGAGTCGAATTCGTATACCGCCTGGATCTCTTTGACGCGCCAATACTTTTCGGCCTGCGAGCCGACGTTCGGCGCATAAATATCGCTCTCAACGCCCACGACGGCGCCGGACGTATCGCCGTTGCCGCTTGCACCCTGCTGCCCGCCGCTTCCTCCGGGTTCGCCGCTGCTTGAGCCGCTTCCGCACGCAGCCAGGCCGAATACCATTACAGCAATTAAGAGCACAGCAAGAACTTTTTTCATAATAACGTTTCTCTCCTTTTCGTTTTGATATTCTTTATTTTACATTTATGCACGGCGGTTTTGAACTCGGACATTTGGGTGAGATAGCCGTTTTTTTCGAAAAAGCAATAAATCGACGCCATCCGGTGTGCCGGACGGCGTCGATCTGATATGTATTGAGCTTATTCATTATCCGCGTCGACCTCAGCGACGCCGAAGAGCTTGAAAAGCTCGACGCGGCTGTTTATCCCCAGCTTTTTGTAAAGCTCCGAAGTGTGCGTTTTCACCGTCGATTCGGAAAGCCCGAGCTCACCGGATATCTGCCTGCGCGTTCGCGCCGCCAGCAGCAGCGTCGCCACTTCCTTCTGGCGCGGCGTCAGCCCGTATCCGCTGAAGCGATCCGCCGCTTCGACTTTTTCGCCGATGAGCGCCATATCCTCCATACGCAGTCCGTCGAGCCAGGAGGATGAAAACAAGTCCTTATAACTGAACGGCAACGTCAGCAAGAACAAAAACAGCATCACTACGATATATACGAGCGCCACGACCGGCAGCGCGGACGGTATATACGCCGCCGTTATCTCGTCCGAGATTGTGGTTATCGGCGAAAGGATCACAAATATCACGGTGCAGCGTTTGAGCAGCTTATAGCTTGCGTAGCGCCGCTGGGCGCAGGCGAGCATATACAGACTCAGCGGCCATCCGAGTATAGAAAGCCCGCAGAAAAGATGATGCGGAAGCGCGCTGCCGAGCTGCGGAGAGATGACCGTAAGCGTTCCCGCCGTGACCGCCAGCGCGAAGAAAAGCGTCCACAGATGCCACACGTTCAGGCGGAGCTTGGCAAGCGCGATGAAGAGTATCGCTGCGGCGGCGACGATCCCGGCGATGAAAACGACGTACGCTTTCCGGTCCGTTTCATCGCAGATATGGTAAAGATAGCCGTCTATCCCGAAGTATCCGATCATGAACGCAAGCGCCCAATACAGACCGCGCGCGTCGCTCTTGCTGTATTCTTTTTTCGCGTGGAGATCCTCCTCACGGAAGCACAGCAGACAAACCGAAAGCGCTGCGGCGAGCAGAAGCGGCAGTATCACGGTCACCGCCGGCCCGCGCAGGTCGAAAGCGTCAAGCAGGTATACGCCGGCGACCGCTACGGTCATAAGCGATATCCCCGTCAGACGCTCCGCGTTATTTGCCGCGAAAGCGTAGCCGCATCTCGCGCAGGTCACCGCTCCGCCGAGCCCCGCCATAGCTATTATCCCGAAAGCAAGGCGAAGCGTGCCGTCCTGCACAAGGACGAACGGGACAAAGCCCACTCCCATAACGGCGACTGATATGCGGATCAGCCGTCTGAATCGCTCTGACCAGAGCAGCATCACGATCAGAGAGCCGATCATATGCCCGACGTATATCACCGTCTTGCCAGGCAGTCCCAGCACCTTAACGTCAACAACGAGAAAACTCTCCCAGACCGCATAAAGCATCAGTTCAAAAGTATAAGCGAGAGAATAAATCAGCATTCGCGGCCGTATCTTCTTTATATTTATGCCGCCTCCACGCCCTGCTTCTGTGGAGAAAATCTTTCCTATTTTGCTCAAATAGTTACTCATCGCACCCTCCGAAATAATCAAATATCGATCGCGTGTGATTTGAATTGAGTATATCATATCGCTTTTACTTTTTCAAGCATAAATGAAGCGGCGCTTTTACGCGTTATAAACATCTTCCAATTCCTCCCGGCATAGTGTATACTCTTGTTGTATTTACAAACTGCGCCGGAAACTCCCGGCGGAAAGATAAAGAATCAAGGGGGAAATATGAGCGTTAAGAAAAATCTCGTCCGCCGCCTGCTCTGCGCGGCGTTCGCGGCGATCCTGCTCGTCTCCGCCGCGACGCGCGAAAGAGCTCGCGTCAACGCCGGAGCCGAAGCGCTCGGCGAGCTTTTCGACGCCTCCGAGCCCGAGCTTGAAGACGCCGAAGAGTCGGAGTACGGCGATTGCGATGCCGCCGCCAAACGCTGACGAGCGCGCCTATATGAATAACACGAACGCCCTGTCAAAAGGGCGCGCAAATTAGGGATAAGTCGGGTTTTGAACGGCTGTTTCCCGCCCATGCTTCACAAAAAACAGCGGCCATACATCAAGTATGACCGCTGTTTTGTTGTTTTGCCTGAACGATAAACATCTCGTTCAAAACT
>JAFRVI010000041.1 GCA_017438525.1 Clostridia bacterium | reverse complement strand
GCGCAGCGTCAATATCACTGCGGCGAAGCCGCAATATCACTATCGCGGAGCGATAATATCACTGACGCGAAGCGTCAATATCACTGCGAACGCCTTGCGTTCGCCCGGGGGATTCCTCGCCCTGCGGGCTCGGAATGACAGAACACGCTGCGCGGCCGGCAGGTCTGTCATCCTGAGCGGAGGCGAAGCCGGAGCCGAAGGATCTTAAAGACGAGGTAGTGTCAATAATTAAAGTGTGTATTCGGAGCAGTCGGTAACGCTCATATTCCGAATACACACTTTTCCTTTTACAATGCCGTTACCTTCAGGATCCTCCGACTGCGCGGCGTTCCGCCGCTCCGCTCAGGATGACGGCGGGCGAGGTTGCTGCGTGAATGCGCGGACGAGCAATGCTCGTCCCTACAGAGCGCCGCTTGCGGCGGTGGTGATATTGCGCCGTTCGGCGCAGTGGTATTGCCGCCTTTGTCGGCAGTGGTATTATGCTTCGCACAGTGGTATTGCCGCTTCGCGGCAGATATAAAAAAAGGACGCCCGCGGGCGTCCTTTTTTTATTCTGTTTAACGTTTACTCTTCCGGTTGAAAATTACTCTTCGATATTCTCTTCGACCTTTTCCTCGAGCTCGGGAGCGTTGTTCGTTCTCTTGCTGACGAGGAGGTTGGTGATGATGCCGAGGATCAGCGCGCAGGCGATGGCGGTGAGGGTGACCTTGCCGAAGGTGATCGAGAGGCCGCCGATGCCGCAGATGAGGATGACCGCGACGGTGAAGAGGTTGCCGTTCTGGTTCAGGTCCACCTTCTGGATCATCTTAAGTCCGCTGACCGCGATGAATCCGTAGAGCGTGATGCAGACGCCGCCCATTACGCAGTTCGGAATGGAGGCGAGGAAGGTCACGAACGGTCCGAAGAAGCTGATGACCAGGCACATGATCGCCGTGGTGAAGATGGTGACGATGGAGGCGTTGCCGCTGATCGCGACGCAGCCGACGGATTCGCCGTAGGTGGTGTTCGGGCAGCCGCCGAAGAAGGCGCCCGCGATGGAGCCGACGCCGTCGCCGAGGAGCGTTCTGTGGAGGCCGGGATTCTCAAGCAGGTCGCTGCCGATAACGGAGGACAGGTTCTTGTGGTCCGCGATGTGCTCCGCGAAGACGACGAACGCGACGGGGATGTACGCGACCGCTACGGTGGCGATGTAGCTGCCGTCGATCTGCTTCAGACCTTCGGCGGCAGAAAGGAATGTGAAATCCGGAACCGCGAAGATGGTCATATCCTTGAACGCGTCAAAGTTGATGACTTTCAGCAGGTCGTTGCCGGTGGCGTTGCCGATGAGGGTGAAGATCGTGGCGGCGATGTAGCCGGCGACGATGCCGATGATGAAGGGGATGAGCTTGCCCATCTTCTTGCCGTAGACCGAGCAGAGCACGACGGTGAAGAGGGTGATCAGTCCGCAGAGGATGCAGATGTAAACGCTGGAGTGGGATATGAACTGAGAAGATTTGTCAATCACTTCGCCTCCGAGCGTCGTGATCTTTTCGGCATAGTGACCGACCTTGCCGACCTGCAGGTCACCGACGGCATTGACCGCCAGTGAAAGGCCGATTATCGAAACGGTGGGACCGATGACGACCGCGGGCATAATCTTGTTGATCCACTTGACGCCCGCGAACTTGACTACCAGAGCGATGACGACGTAGACGAGACCGGCGAAGGCCGCGCCGATGATGAGACCGGCGTAGCCGGCGGCCGCGGAAGCCGCTCCGCCGAAGGCCGCGAACATCGAGCCGATGAACGCGAAGGAGCTGCCCAGGAAGACGGGGCTGCGGAACTTGGTGAAGCAAAGGTACACGAGAGTGCCGATGCCCGCGCCGAACAGCGCCGCGGACTGGGACATGCCGTTGCCGATGATTGCCGGAACGGCGATGGTGGCGGCGAGTATCGCCAGCACCTGCTGCAGCGCGAAGATCAGCGTTTTGCCGAACCCGGGCTTGTCTTTGACTTGGTAGGTCAGATTCATAGTTTTTCCTCCGTTTTTTGATTTTTGGTTTTTCTATATCACGCGGTCGGACCGCAAAGATATACGATGCGTTTGGGAGCTCCCTCAGACGAGGGAGCTGTCGAGGGCGGCGGTACGCCGTCCGAGACTGAGGGAGTGAAAGGCGTCGTCTCAAACGCAACCGCCGCGATAGAGGCGGGGGTTTTCCCTCCCTCCGTCGCTCGCGGGCTGACGCCCGTTCGCGCCACCTCCCTCATCTGAGGGAGGTTCCCGACCGGCCGCTTATCTCTCCAGCAGCTTCACGCAGGTCTCGCCGTCGGTCTCGCGGAGGCGGACGGTGATTACCTCCGCCTGCGAGGTCGGGACGTTCTTGCCGACGAAGTCGGGGCGTATCGGCAGCTCGCGGTGGCCGCGGTCTATCAGCTCGAAAAGCTGTATCCGCGCCGGACGGCCGGCGTCCATGACCGCGTCCATCGCCGCGCGTATCGTGCGGCCGGTGTAGATGACGTCGTCGCAGAGGACGACCGTCTTATTCTCCACAGAGAAGGGTATCTGCGGATCGCGCACTATGGGCGAATCCGCGACTCTCGTCAGGTCGTCGCGGTAGAGGGTGATGTCCAGCGTGCCGACGGCGGGAGTCACGCCGGTTATCTGCGCGATGTTCAGCGCGATACGCTCCGCGAGCGGCACGCCGCGCGTCTTTATCCCGATAAGGCAGACGGACTTGATATCCGCGTTCTTCTCGGCGATCTGGTGCGCGACGCGCATCAGCGCGCGTTCGATCGAGATCGCGTCGAGAAGTATCGCCTTTTCACGCATAAGAAAAACCTCCCTGCCGGCCGGCGGAGAGGTTGCGTTCAAACATACGTAACCGCTGCGTCTTGCCGGCGTCTCTGCACCCGCTTAAAGAAGCATCGTTTGTGTTCGTTTTATGGAGCTTGCGCTCGTTTCGGGATAAGTATATCACCGCCGCCGCGCGTTGTCAAGCATTTTTTGGCGGAAAATGTAAAAAAAACGGCGGCGCGTCCGGGGCGCGAGGGTGATTTATCGCCCGAAGCGCATATCGGGCACCGCAATCGCAGCCGTGCG
>JAFRVI010000040.1 GCA_017438525.1 Clostridia bacterium | reverse complement strand
TTGAGATTGAAATTCGGATAGTCGAAATAAACGACAAATCCGAACCCTTCGCCAATCGGCTTAGGGTTCGGATTTGTACTGTTTGGTGCGGATAAGAGGACTTGAACCTCCACGAAGTTGCCCCCACTAGAACCTGAATCTAGCGCGTCTGCCAATTCCGCCATATCCGCGTATGCTTCTTTCGGAAGCGCAAGAGTAATTATACCGCCCGACGGCGCGTTTGTCAAGCATAATTTTCGCGCATTTGTTAAAATATCGGAGCGGTTTTGTGAAAAAAATTGCCATTCTCTTGCGAAAAGGGTAGACTTTATCTGAAAAATGTGTTATAAATATGTTATATAGGAAAATAGCGAATTATATGTCATGAACAAATCCGTGCGTTCGGAGTTATCCGGATGCGATAGGAGGCGGAGTTAATGTCAAAAAGCAATCGCGCGTTCGTTGCGCGTTGTTTCGCGGTCGCGGGACTTATAGTAGTCGCGGTATTCTGCCGCGGAGTAGCGCGCGGAGCGGGCAGCGACTTTCTTGCTGAATTCCTCAAGTTCGTCAGCACGTTCATTTATATAGGTATGCTGACGGCGTGGGGATTTTCCGTCGCGCGCCGCGTAGTGCAAAAGCAGACCCGCCGTCTGCTTACTTTTGCTGCGGCCGCCGGAGTGTTCCTGCTCGCAGCCGTCGAATTCATATCGCTCTTCGTGCTTAACGTAACGGCGGCGAAGGTGATTTTCTACCTCTGCTGCGCGGCTGCGCTCGCGGTGCCGACCTGCGCGCTGCTGACAGCTTTCTGCGTCGGCAAGCCGGACGGATACCGCCTGCCGAAAGCGGCGTATCTCATCTGCATACCCGCTGCTCTGATCGCGGCGTTCGTTGCCACCAACGACCTGCACGGCCTCGTCTTCACCTCGCTTCCGCTGCGCGGGGCGGACGAAGCGGCCTACGGCGCCGGCTTCTACGCGCTTGCGGGCTGGGCGGCCGTCTGTATGCTCGCCGCGCTGATAATAACGCTCGTCAAGAGCGGCAAACGCAAGAAGGGCAAGTACCTCTGGCTGCCGCTTCCCGTCGCGATCTCCGCGACCTATATAATCCTCTACGCCGTTGGCGCGCCGTTCCTCCGCGGCAACTTCGCGGATGCGGCGACGTTCCTCTGCCTCGCGTTCGCTGCGTTCTTCGAGAGCTGCCTGCACTACGGAATGATACGTTCCAACGCGCTTTATGAAGATATGCTCCGTGCCGCGAAGGGCGTATCCGTTCGCCTCGTTGACGTGAATTACGAAGAGCTCTGCGTTTCCGCGGACGCCGATCCGATGAGCCGCGGCGAAATGATGACCGCGTTTGAAAGGCCGGTGCACGTGCGCGGCGGCAAGACGCTTTACAGCGCGCACGTCGGCGGCGGCTACGCCTTCTGGACGGAGGACGCGAAAACACCGGGTATTTCCCTTGAGGAAGGGGGTGCGGACAGATGACGCAATTTTCTCTGCTCGCTCCCGAATGGCGTCTGCTTCTCGCCGGTCTGTTTTTCATAACGGCTGTCGCGGAGCTCGCGCTCTGCATTTACCAATACGTTTCAACACATAAGATAAGGCATTGCATCAAGGACGCGATCGTTTTCGTGCAGCTGCTGCTGATGCTCGCGCTGATAACCGCAGAAGGCAGTCCGGATCTCGTAGGCGACACGATAAAACTGCCCTGGCTCATCTTCCCGGCGGTCGCGGTCGCGGTGGCTGTCCGCTTGTTCTTCGGCTTCAGGCATGAAAAGAGGCGCGATGAGAGGCGGCTTACGCCGTTCGCGGTAAAGCAGGCGCTGGACGGACTTGACGAAGGCGTATGCTTCGCGGATTCGGACGGCAGACTGCTGCTCGTGAACGCGAAGATGGAAACGCTTGCTCGCGAGCTCGTCGGGCAGGACCCGAAGCTTGTGGGAGACATCGAAGCCGCCGCCGCGGATGCTAACGGATATTTCCGTTCGTCCGACGGCAGGGAGTGGAGCTTCAAGTTCACCCCGCTTCACGGCGAAAACGTCGAGGGCTTCACGCAGGTGACCGCGGTCTGCATCACCGAGGGCAAGTTCTGACAAATACGCTCATACGAAAAGCGCCTCTGCGGAGGCGCTTTTTTGCGTATTATTCGGCTTGCCGGGCACTTTTTTCAAAAAACTCTTGACAAAACAGGAGAGGCGAGTATAATAATAATTGAACTCAATCAAATTGAGAACAACCAAAAGGAGGGCAAAACAATGTCAATCTATGATTTCAAGGTCAAAACGATGGATGGCGGCGAGGTCTCGCTGGCGGACTACAAGGGAAAGGTGCTGCTTATCGTGAACACGGCGACGGGCTGCGGCTTCACCCCGCAATACGACGGGCTGCAGGATCTTTACGAAGCGCATCAGGCGGACGGTCTGGAGATACTCGACTTTCCCTGCAACCAGTTCCACGAGCAGGCGCCCGGCGACGACGTGGATATCCACAGCTTCTGCACCGGCCGCTACGGGATAACCTTCCCGCAGTTCTCGAAGATCGACGTCATCGGCGAAAACGCCGATCCCCTCTTCAAATATCTCTCCGAGAACACGCGGTTCGAGGGCTTCGGCAAGAGCCCGATGTCGCTCATCCTCAAGGGCGTCGTCAAAAAGATGGATAAGGATTATAAGAATAACGGCAACGTGAAGTGGAACTTCACAAAGTTCCTCATAAGCCGCGAAGGGGAGATCCTCGCCCGTTTCGAGCCCACGCTCCCGATGGACGAGGTAACGAAAAAGGTCGAGGAGGCGCTCTGATGCGTTACGATTACAGAACCGAAAACGTCTGCTCTCAGGTCATCAGCTTTGACATCGACGGCGACGTTATAAGCAACATAGAGTTTTACGGCGGCTGCAACGGCAATCTCAAGGCGATAAGTAAGCTCGTCGACGGCTGGACTGTGGAGAAGATCGAGCAGTATCTGCTCGGCAACACCTGCGGACGCCGCCCGACTTCCTGCGCGGATCAGCTCGCGAAGGCGGTCAGAAAGGCCTATAACGAAACGCACGCCGCGTAAGGAGAGATTATTATGAAGATCGCCGTATCCTATTACACCAGATCCGGCAACACCGGAAAACTCGCGGAAGCGATCGCCTCGGCGCTCGGCGTG
Organism: Clostridia bacterium; assembly: GCA_017438525.1. Classification (NCBI taxonomy): domain Bacteria; kingdom Bacillati; phylum Bacillota; class Clostridia; species Clostridia bacterium. The sequence goes on along the minus strand of JAFRVI010000040.1, from coordinate 21,638 downwards.
ACGGCTCGCCCCGTCGCCGACGGGCTCGAAGGCGAAGCAGATATGCTTTTCCTCGGCAGCTCGCCCTACGCCTTCGACGTTGATGACGCGATAAAGGAATTCGTCGCCGCCTGCGCCGGAAAGGTAGGGGTCATCGTTTGCTTCGGCACGTCCGCTTCGGGAATGTCCACGCGCAAAAAGATAAAAGCGGCGGCAGACAAGGCGGGAGTCAAGGTGAGCGAAGAATACTTCAACTGCCCCGGGCGCTTCAAATTTATGCATAAGGGACGCCCGAACGAAGCTGACGCCGCGGCTGCGGCGAAGTTTGCCGTGGAAACGCGCGATAAGCTCGCGTCCGAGGCGTAGCTTTTCGGAGGATATTATGGACAAATACGACGCGCTCAAGCTTGAAAATCAAATATGCTTTCCGCTCTACGCGGCGTCGCGCGAGATGATCAAGAAATACACGCCGCATCTGAAGGAGCTTGATCTGACCTATACGCAGTATATCGCGATGATGGTCTTCTGGCAGGAAAAGGAGATAAGCGTCAAGGAGCTCGGCGCGAAGCTTTTTCTCGACAGCGGCACGCTGACTCCGGTGCTCAAGAGTCTGGAGGAGAAGGGCTGCGTCAAACGCCGCCGTTCGCCCGACGACGAACGCGTCGTGCTCGTCGCTGTCACCGAACGGGGTGAAGCGCTCAGGGAACGCGCGCTTTCCGTGCCGGAAAAGGTTTCCGGCTGCGTCCGGCTCGAGCCCGAAGAGGCGATCAAGCTTTACGAGCTGCTCTATAAGGTGCTGGCATTGCTGAAATGAAGAACACGCTCCGGGCGCGATGCGCCGGGAGCGTGTTTTTTTCTTGCGGACGGAGTCGAAAAATGGTATAATCATATCCGGGAATGGAGGGAAACGAAATGGCTAACGAAAACGGAGAATGGGTGTCGCGTGCGCTCAGATACGACGCGCCCGGTCGGCTGAAGACTCCGGAGGAGCTGATCGCGCTGGTGGAGAAGGACGGATTCCTGCCGCTTTTCGCCAACGGCGTGGAGGGCTTCTCCGTCGAGGAACGCACCCTCGCGCTCGACTGGTGGATAGACGATCCCGCCCGCGATCCGTGGGAATGGCGCAAGGTCGTCGCCGACGGCGGCAAGGTCGCTTACGGTAAGTTTTTCGGCGGCAAAGCGGGCTTCGTTTCACTCGAATGGCTGCCGTTCTTCGCGAACTGGAGGCGCGACGGCTACGACTTCGACGCGCTCTGGAGCGACGGCAAGGTGGACCGCCGCGAAAAGCTGATTATGGATCTTTTCGCGGACGGCGGCGAGCTTTACTCGAACGAGATCAGGCGCCTCGCCGGCTTCGGCAAGGGCGGCGCGAAGAACTTTGAAGGCGCGCTCACCGCGCTTCAGCATAAGTTTTATCTGACCGTGCGCGACTTCCGTCAGCGGCGTAGCCGCGGCGGCGAGCCGTACGGCTGGCCCATCGCGGTCTATTCGACGCCGGAGAGCCGCTGGGGACACGGTCTGCTTTCGTCGGCCTACTCCGAGCCGCCGGAAAGGTCGCGCGAGCGCGTTTTCGCCCGCGTCCGCGATCTTTATCCGAACGCGGCGGAAAAGCAGATAAAAGAGATATTGAAATAGTTGGAGCAATAAAAAAGGACGGCCGCGCGGCCGTCCTTTTTTGATTATGTTTTACTCATTCGCGACGTGTTTTAAAAACACTTCCGCGAGTTTCGGATCGAAGTGCGAGCCGGATTCATCGCGTATGATCTCGAGCGCCTCGCCGACCGGGATCGCCTTTTTGTAGCAGCGTTCGGAGATCAGCGCGTCGTAGACGTCGGCGATCGCCATTATTCTCGCGGCGAGCGGAATATCCTCGCCGGAGAGTCCTTCCGGATAGCCGCTCCCGTCCCAGCGTTCGTGATGGCAGGTCGCTATAGCGGAGGCGAACTTCAGGTATTCCTCGTCGGTGATGCCGCTGAGTATCTGTCTGATGACCGTGCCGCCTTCGGAGGCGTGGCGCTTCATCTGCTCGAATTCCTCGGGTGTCAGCTTGCCGGGTTTCTTCAGTATATCGTCCGGAACGACTATCTTGCCGACGTCGTGCATCGGCGCGAGCGCGTAGAGCTCGGTAACGAAACGGTCGTCAAGCGCGTCGGCGTAGACTCCGTCGTTTCGGGCGTTTTCGGCGATGCTCTTGACGAGGTTGCTCGTGCGCGAAACGTGCTCGCCGGTCTCTGCGTCGCGGCTTTCTATCAAGCTCGCCATTCCGGTTATGATGTTCTCCTGCATACCCGATATTACTTTCTGGTCCGCTACGAGCTTTGCTTTCGCGTCCTGCTGGACCAGATCGTTGTAATAGATGTAACAGAGACTCGCGCAGACACCGATGGCGATATAGTCGGTATAAATCTTAAAGAAGATAAGCGGGATGATTCCGGCCGCCATTATTACCGGTATCATTACGATCGTGAGAACGTCCCTGTGCTTGAAGCGCCTGCCGACCATTATCAGACTTCCGATGAGGAAGAGCAGACTGACTATATAAAACGCTTCGTAGATTATGTAATATTTGCCGCGGAAGTAGGTGCCGTTCTCGTCGAAGTAGAATACCCAGCCGAAATACAGCGAAAGCAGCTCGATCGCCGCGTGTATCAGCAGCAGCGCGCCGGAGACCTTTATCATGCGGCGCATACCGAGTGCGCCCGCGAAGAAGACGGGCAGCATCGGGGTGATCGAGAACTGCACCGCCGTCAGAATCGACAGCGGGACTACCACGCCGCCGCCGCTGCCGCTGAACTTCAGCGCCAGGACTTCCGCGCCCGCGCAGAGCATTACGGCGAGGAAGGTGCAGATATACCAGCGCTTCTGCCCCTTTGTGAACGCCGAATAAGTCACGACGTGTATGAGCATCGCGAGCATCAGCAGCTCCGTGATAACTATTGCGAATAAGTAAAAGTTATAATCCATCAATCGTTTTCTTCTTTCGAGAACGGATAGTATTTGAGGAATATCTCCGCGAGCTTCGGATCGAAGTGCGCGCCGGCTTCGAAGCGGATTATCTCGAGCGCCTTGTCGACGGGGATCGCCTTCTTGTAGCAGCGCTCGGAAACCAGCGCGTCGAAGACGTCGGCGATCGCCATTATCCTCGCGGCGAGCGGGATGTTCTCACCGGAAAGACCTTCGGGGTATCCTGCGCCGTCCCAGCGCTCGTGATGGTAGGTCGCTATGTCGGAGGCGAACTTCAGGTATTCTTCGTCGGTGATGCCCTTCAGCATCTGCCTTACGACGTCTCCGCCTTTGGAGGCGTGAGTTTTCATTATCTCGTATTCTTCGTCCGTCAGTCTGCCGGGCTTGCGCAGTATGCTGTCCGGAACGAGTATCTTGCCGACGTCGTGCATCGGCGCGAGCGTGGAGAGCAGGGAGACGAAACGCTCGTCTATCTCGTCCGGATAGATCCGCTCGGCCATCGCGTTCTCGGCGATCGCCTTGACGTAGGCGCCGGTGCGTGAAACGTGCTCGCCTGTATCGGTGTCGCGGCTCTCGATGAGGTTCGCCAGCCCCGATATCGTATGCTTCTGCATAACGGTTATCTTTTCCTGATTTGCGACCAGGTCGGCGTGTATATCCTCCTGCACGAGGTCGTTATAGTAGATGTAGCAGAGGCAGGCGGCGATACCGATGCTGATATATGCTATATGTATCTCCATCAACGTCATCGGGATAATGCCCGCGATGAGTATTACGAGCACCATTCCTATCGTCAGCGTGTCTCTGTGGCGGAACTTTCTTCCGACCACGATCATGCTGATTATCAGATAAAGCAGCGCGAGGAAGTAGCAGACGGTGTAGATAATAAAGAACTTTCCGCGGTGATACCCTTCGGCGTCGAAATAAAACACCCAGCCGAACGGCGCGGAAACTATCTCGATCACCGCGTTTATCATAAAGAACCGCACGGCCTTTTTAGATTCCTTATGCTGACCGAGCGCGCCGGAAAAGAAGACCGCCAGCAGCGGCGAGGCCGAGAACTGGATGACCGTTATTACCGTCAGCGGTATCGCCCAGGACGGCTTGTAATACCCGCAGTGGACGGCGAATTCGGCGGCGGAGCACACCATAACCGAGGCGAAGGTCATAATGAACCAGGCCTTCTGCTGACGCGTGAAGCCGGAGTAGTTTATCACGTGCAGCGTCATGGCTATCATAAGCAGCTCTATGATGATTGTAGCGCTCATGTAAAAGGTCATGTCGTTATCCTTTCGCGGTTACGGCATAAGCTTCATCGGAGATTATTCGTCGATGATTCCCGTATAGCCGTCGCTTTCTTCCGTTACCTCTTCATTCTTCTTGACGGCGGAGTCGATGGACTTGCCGAAGACGAAGAAGCGCTGGAACAGGAACTCGGTAACGAGGTTGATGAACATATTTATAACCGTGACGAGGTATTCGTTCCACCCGAGCGTCATCGTCAGATAGTGCTCAAGCATTGTGGAGAGCGGGGTGAACACGGCGTAGTATCCGGCGACCTTGAGCATCGCGATCGGCACGTTGTTTGCGGATTTGAAGGTGAACTTGCGGTTGAGCGTGAAGTTCCACAGAACCGACAGGACGAGCGCGATCAGGTAGGATACCCAGTAGGGCAAGTGCCAGACCTCGTTCATCAGAGTGAAGCTGCCGATCTGTATGATTCCGGCGCTTATAGAAAAAAGCATGAACTTGATCGTGCGCACGAACTCTTTTTTGCCTTTGCTTTCCATTCTCTGCCTCTTTTCAAAAATATATAGCAATTATATCACAAGCCGCCGCGTTTTTCAAGAATAATCTTACGGCGCCGCGTTTTCGTTTCGCCGCCGCGCGCGTCGGCGAAAAAGTTACAAAAAGGTTACAAAATTGTAACTAATTTGTAACCGTTTTTTTCCGTCAACCGTGCTATAATGATAGCATAAGTTAAACGAAGGGAAGCATTTGAGATGAAACGCGTTATTGCATTGGTAATACTCACCTGCATGGCGGTCGGGCTCTGCGCCTGCGCGCCGAAGAAGGAAAACGGCTTCGTGAAGCTGGAGCTCGGCGATCTGACGAACTACGGCGTGAACTCCCTCTCCGTCTGGGGCGACGAGGCGCTGATAATGCTCTACAACAACGCCGCCGGTGCCGAAACGCCTTATGAGCTGCGCCGCTGGGATCTGAAACGCAACAAGCTCATAAACGAGCTGAAATTCGCGTCCGACAATGGATACGGCTACTCCGCCGCTTATGACGAAGCCGGCGTCGTTATTCTCACCGAATGGCGCGGCGAAGAGAAAGAAGTAACTATCGGCTACGACCGCGACTTCAACAAGCTCGACAACTACGTTCCCAAAAAGGTCGATCCGGAGGCGCGTTACAAAGCGCTCGGCGTGACCGATTTCTGGCAGGACGACTACTGCGCCTTCTACGACGGCGGCAGGAAGCGCGCGATGATATTCTACGACGACCCGAGCAGGATATACTTCGTCGAGACGGACGCCGAATACGGCGCCGCGAAGTACGGGATGAAGATCGCGTACTGCAAAGACGGTGAGGACAAAAACTCCTTCCACCTGACCGATTTCGCAAAGGGCGGGATAATCAACCGCGCCGATGTTTCCACCGTGCGCGAGGGATATTACAACGCCTACGCCAACCAGACGGTCATGAACGACAAATACGTGCTGACGGTGCTGGAGTTTGAAAAGGAGAGCGACCATCCCGAGCCCGACTATGACGGCGGCGAAGACTTATCCTCCGAAGAGGAGCGGAGCTCCGAAGAAGAGAGTTCCTCCGACGAATCGGAGAGCGGCGGCGAAAGCTCCGAAGAGGAGAGCTCGTCCGCGTCCTCCGACAGCGCGGAAAGCGAGCCGCCCGAGTCCTCCGGAAGCTCCGAGCCGGAAAGCTCGTCCGAGCCGGAGAGCGTCGAGCCCGAAAGCTCCGCCGCCGAAACCTCATCCGAGCCGCAGCCCAACGCCGCGGACGACATAGTTGAACTCGCCGGAGAGGAAGAGGACTGCGAGGGCGCGGGCGAGGAGTATGAGGGCGAGGACTGCAACTGCGGTTACGACGGCGACTATCAGGCGGTCGAGACCGTTATCGACATCTACGTCTGGGACTTCACCGTCGGCGCGTACGAGACCGCCGACAGCGCCAACGTGACGTCCGTGAACTTCGGCGAGATCGAGGAGAAGACGAAGGCGCGCGCCGACGAGATCGGTGAAAAGTACGGCGTCAAGATCATCATCAACCCCGAGGAGCGCACCGCCGAGAACGGCATCGCCGACCTTGAGAACAACGACACCTTCGCGCCCGGCTATATGTGCCTCGATATCCTCGACGAAACGCTCGGAAAGTTCCCGCAGGGCATCTTTACCGAGATGCTGAACGGCGATATGTTCGAGGAGTTCCGCCTCTATATTGCAAAGCGCATAAGCGACGATTTCTCCGCCGCTTACGCGAGCAACAGCAACGGCATACTCTATATCGCGCTGTCGACCTCGTTCTTCAACGAGTCCAACATCGCCCACGAAATGATGCATTCGATGGAATACCGCATGGACGATATATGGGACAGATGGCAAAAACTCAACCCGAAGGGCTTCGAGTATTACGGCGATCCGCGCGAGGCGAACGACACCGACTACGATGAAAATTACTTCGTCCGCGGTTACGGGCAGGCGAATCAGCTTGAGGACCGCGCCACGGTCTTCGAGGAGCTTTTTATCTCCGGAGACAACGAGGATCTCGAAAGCTGGTGGTATGCCGACAAGCCCGGCGTCGTCGCGAAGGCGAAGTTCCTCTGCGCCGAGATACGCAAGGCGTACCCGAGCGTCGCGGCGGTCGACGAGGCGGTCTGGGAGCGCTGGATCAGAGGGCTCTGATAATGAAGAAGATACTGTTCGTCTGCCACGGCAATATATGCCGCAGTCCGATGGCAGAGTATATATTCCGCGACGAAGCCCGCAAAGCGGGGCTTGAAGCGCGCGCCGAGTCCGCCGCGACGAGCGGCGAGGAGATATGGGGCGGCGTGGGCAATCCCGTATATCCGCCGGTGAAAAAACTGCTCGCGGAGCGGGGCATAGACTGTTCGGATAAGCGCGCCCGCCTGCTGACGAGGCGCGACTACGCCGGCTTCGACCTCATCGTCGTGATGGACGGCGCGAACCTCCGCAACACGCTGCGCGTATTCGGCGGCGACCCGGAGGGAAAGGTGCGCAAGCTGCTCGATTTCACGGGCAGGGGAGGCGATGTCGCGGACCCGTGGTATACACGTGATTTCACCGCCGCCGAGCGCGATATCGACGACGGCGTCCGCGCGCTGATCGGGTATTTGAAGAACGTATAAGAGAAAACGAATAAACAAAACAAAACCTGCCTTTCGGCAGGTCTTTTTTATATTCGCGACACTATTTCTTCTCCGGCTTTATCGTGAAGGCGAAGGAGAAGCGCTTTTCGGTGAAACGGTATTTATCCTGCAGGCGCGGGCCGCAGCTGTTCGTGCCGATGCCGCCGAGCGCGCCGTCTACGGTGAGGACGGAATGCTTCGGCTCCGGCAGCTCCCAGTCGTGCGCGGCGGCTTCGAGCTCGCCGACGTCCCACCGCGACAGCGAGAAGGCGAAGTCCGCGTCCGCGGAAACGTTCAGCGCGGCGCCTTCGCCGCGGACGGTCAGCTCGCGGACGTTCATGCGCTCGCCGCAGTCCTGCGGCTTGACGCTGTAATCGAAGCGTTCGGGCAGCGCCGCCTCGAAGCGGCCTATCCGTGTCGCGAGCGTTTTGTCGGGGTAGCTTTCGCCCGCGCCGCGCCCGAACCACGCGAAGCGCGTGAAGTCCTTTTTCAGCGGCAGCGCGAGCCCGAAGCGGGGGAGGGAGGGCGCGCTTTCCGCGACCTCGACGCCGAAGCGGGCGGCGCAGCTCCCGTCGGCGAAGAAGCGATATTCCGCCTCGACCGCGAAGGGCGGCACGACGACGTCGCCGCCGAGTGTGATCCGCGCTTTTACCGCGCCGCCTACGGCGCTTATCTCACGCGCTTCCGCGCGCATATCGTAGAATCCGGCTTTGCGCCACTCTTCTTTTTCCCGGACGTCGTTATCCGTCGCGGCGCGCACGGCGCTGAAATACGCGGGCTCCGCGAGCAGCTCTTCGCCGCCCGCCTTAATCGAAACGGGCAGGCCGGAGAGCTTGGATACGATATATTCCGCCTCGCCGGCGGTTATTCTTATTTCGGTATCGCTTTCCGCGATCGCGGCCGCGCCCTCGGCGCCGGAACGCGCGGGGAGCGCGTATTCGCCTCGCGTGAACTGCTTGAAGCAGACCTCGTTCATATTCCGGTCGAGCACGGAGAAGGTGACCGCCGCGAGGCCGTCGCCGTCGGGGAAGCGGAGCGGTATGACCGCGCTTCCGAGCGGCTCGATGCGCGGCATCGCCTCGGCTTTGAGCGAAACTCGCCTTCCGTTCAGCTCGCCGAGTGTTTTCAGCAGATACCCGTCCGACGGGGTGAAAGAGAGGCGGCTCGTTATCCTCACGCCGCCGTCCGCCTCATTGAAGGCGAATGGCGCGTACGCCTGCTTCAGCTCGAGCAGGCCCGAATGCGGCTTACGGTCGGCGGAGACGAGCCCGTCCATGCAGAAGTTGCCGTCGTGATACGCTTCGCCGAAGTCGCCTCCGTAGGCGAAGCGCGGGGAGCCGTCGGCGTTTTCGCCGGTCTTTATCCCGTGGTCGCACCATTCCCAGACGCAGCCGCCGCACATGCGCGGCTCGGAGTATATCAGCTCCCACCAGTCGGCGAGCTCGCCGCCGCTGTTGCCCATCGCGTGATTGTATTCGCAGAGGAAATACGGGCGTGGGTCGGGGCGCGCGAGCTGTTTTTTTATATCCTCGAGCGATGGGTACATACGGCTTATGAAGTCGACGCCGGCGGGGTAGTCACCCTCGGGCGTCATATCCGCGGAAGCGCCCTCGTAATGCACCGGGCGCGTTGCGTCGAGCTTATGCAGCAGGTCGGTGCAGGCGATGAAGTTCCCGCCCCAGAAGGATTCGTTGCCGAGCGACCATATCACGACGGAGGCGCGGTTTCTGTCGCGCGCCCAAAGCCGCGTTTCGCGGTCGAGCAGGGCGTTTTTCCACATCGGCTTTTCGGCAATATCCTTCGTCAGCGCGTAGTCCGGCGCGGCGGTGAGTACACCGTGCGCCTCGACGTCCGCCTCGTCGATAACGTAGAAGCCGTATTCGTCGCAGAGCTTGAGAAAGCGCGGGTCGTTGGGATAGTGCGAGGTGCGTATCGCGTTGACGTTGTGCGCCTTCATCAGCTCGAGGTCGAGCCGCATATCGTCGGTCGTGACGGCGCAGCCGCGCTCCGGGTGCGAATCGTGGCGGTTTACTCCGCGCAGCTTGACCGGCGCGGAGTTGACCTTGAATACGCCGCCGTCCGTGGCGACGCTGCGGAAGCCGACGCTTTCGTATATCTTTTCGCCCGCGGCGGATATTTCGAGGGTGTAAAGCTCCGGCGTTTCCGCGGTCCACAGCCGAGGCGAAGGAACGCGCAGCTCCGCGCTTCCCGCGCAGTCGGCGGAGGCGATCACGCTTTCGCCGTCGAAAAGCCGCAGACGGCAGGGCGCGTCGCCTTCGAAGCGGAGCGCGCCGTCCGCGCCCGCGGTAACGGTGTAGTCGCGCAGATGTCCCTCGCTGCGCGAGAGCAGATATACGCGGCGGAAGACGCCGGACGTGCGCCACTTGTCCTGACATTCGAGATAAGTCCCGTCGCACCATTTCAGCACGAGTATCGCGAAGCGGTTGCGCCCTTCGCGCAGGTGTTCCGTTATATCGAGTTCGCTCGTCGAGTGCGACACCTGCGAATAACCGGCGAAGCGGCCGTTCACCCATAAGTAAAAGCAGGAGTCGACGCCCTCGAGGTTTATGTAAGCGCGCCCGCGCGGAGTCAGCTCGACGTCGCGCAGATAGAGCCCGGCGGGGTTTTCGCGCGGAACGAACGGCGGATCGTAGGGGAACGGATAGCGCACGTTGATATACGCCGGCTTGTCGTAACCGTTCAGCTGCCAGACGGAAGGCACGTTCAGCGTCGCTTCCGGCAGCGGATAGTCCGCGCCGACGGCTTCTTCCGGCACCGCCTCGGGCGAAGCGTAAAACGCGAAGCGCCACTCGCCGCAGAGCGACGTGAAAAGCGACGACGCGCCACAGTCCGCGAGCGCGGAAGCGGCTTCGCGCGGGGGCACGCGGTCGCCCTCGGCGTAGGGGATATAATACGCCCTCGGCGCCTCGCAGCCGATATGCAGTTTATCGGTATCCTGATGGTATTTAAGTTCCATACTCACACCGCCTTGATGATTTATCTCAACCCGATATTATTGTTGTAAACAAAGAAATGCGCGTAGCCAGCGTTCGACTGCGAACTGTATACCCCTTCCCAAATGCCTTCCCACGTAGCCGTGGGGTCGTCGACCAGCACGTAGGCGTCGTAGGTGTCGTAACGGGCTGTAGGCGGATTATCGCCGCTGAAATGCAGCAGGTATTTGAAGCTGCCCTTGCGGTCGGTCTCCATGCCTTTGCTGTCGCGCACCGTGAAGGAGTATTCCTCGCCGTCGAACTCGACGAGGCAGAAGAAAAGCACCGGGTAATTATCCTTTTCGCGCGCGTAAAGCTCGGAGCTTACACTTTTATCGTCAAGAGTGTAATACTGCGCGAGCAGGACCGACGCGGGCGTGTTTTCGGCGACTGCGGCATAAAAATCGTCCCATACGCCTCCGCCGGAGGTGAGGACGCCGCCCTCAAAGACGACCGTATCCGTGTCCTTCGCCCACTCCAGCGCCTCGTCTGCAGTGCAGACATTCAGCGCGTAGCGCTCGGCAGGGCTCAGCGTTTCGCCCTTCGCGCCGCACGCCGCCGCCGTCAGTCCGACGGCGATCAAAAGCAAAACAGCGATTATTGTTTTCATATCTTACCTCCCGAACGGCTGCCGCAGTTTTTTAATGACAAGCCGTTTCATAAATAAGACACGGGAAAAGGCGAAATCTTACATAGGGTTTTTGTCGGCGATACCGTTCGCCTGCTATTGAATTATACCAGAAATCGCGGCAAAAATAAAGAGCAAATAAAAAACGCCTCGAACGAGGCGTTCAAATATTTCAAAGCTGTTTCTTTATCTCGTTAAGGGCGCTTTTTTCGAGGCGGGAGACCTGCGCCTGCGAAATGCCGATCTCGGCGGCGACCTCCGTCTGCGTCCTGCCCTTGATATAGCGGAGCGAAAGGATGTGCCGCTGCCGCGGGGAGAGATTGTTTATCGCGTCCTTAAGCATTATTTCCTCTATCCAGTTCTCGTCGCTGTCGCGCGGACTGCTTATCTGGTCCATAACGAGTATCGCGTCGCCGCCGTCGTTATAGATCGGCTCGCTGAACGAAAGCGGATCGACTATCGCCTCCATCGCGATGACGACCTCCTCGCGCGGAACGTCCATCTTTTCCGCCAGCTCGGTGACGGAGGGCTCCCTGCCGAGCTTCGTCAGCAGCTCCTCCTTCGCGCGCAGGGCGCGGTAGGCGGTGTCGCGTATCGACCTGCTGACGCGGACTGCGGAGTTGTCGCGCAGGTGGCGGCGCACCTCGCCGATTATCATCGGCACGGCGTAGGTCGAGAAGCATACCCCGTGCGACGGATCGAAGTTGTCTATCGCCTTTATCAGACCGATGCACCCGACCTGAAAGAGATCGTCTGGATTCTCTCCGCGGTTGGTGAAACGCTGGATGACGCTGAGCACGAGCCGCAGGTTGCCGCATACGAGCTTGTCGCGCGCGGATGCGTCGCCCCGGCGTATCCTTTCGAGCAGCTCGGTTTTCTCGGATTCCTTCATCAGCGGAAGCTCCGCGGTGTTCGCGCCGCATATTTCGACCTTGTTCGTCATTGCCGTACCTCCCGTAAATTACGCTTACGGAAAAAGTATCGGCAGATTCGGCGGATGTTATGCGCTTATACCAGACTTTCCAGCTCGCTTTTGAGCCGCGAGAGGATGCGTTTTTCGAGCCGCGAGATGTAAGACTGCGAAATGCCGAGCTTGTCGGCGACCTCCTTCTGCGTCAGCTCGCGCCTGCCGCAGAGGCCGAAACGCAGCTCTGTAATCTCGCGTTCGCGCGCGCCGAGGCGCGAAACGAGTTCGGCGAGCACCGTGCGCTCGGCTTCGCTTTCAACGCCGCGTCCGATCTCGCTTCCGTCCGAGCCGAGCACGTCGGAGAGCAGCAGCTCGTTGCCGTCCGCGTCGGCGTTCAGCGGCTCGTCGATGGAGACCTCGGCGCGCTGTCCGCTTATCTTGCGCAGATACATCAGTATCTCGTTCTCGATACAGCGCGAGGCGTAGGTCGCCAGCTTGATGCCGCGGTCGGCCTTGAAGGTTTCCACCGCCTTTATCAGCCCGATGGAGCCGATGGAGATCAGGTCTTCGATGCCCGCTCCGCTCGTTTCGTATTTCCGCGCTATATAGACGACGAGGCGCAGGTTGTGAACGATCAGCGCGTCCCGGGCGGTCCTGTCGCCGCCGAGCCGCGAAACGTATTCCGCCTCCTCCTGCGGCGAAAGCGGCGGCGGCAGGGTGTCCGGCCCGTTTATGTAAAAGACCTTCCCGAAGAATCGGGAGAGGCGCTCTTTCAGCCAAATCAGGAAGTTCATATCTCCGCTCCTTTGCGCTTCTTTTTGCTTGTTTGCGTCAGTCCGCGGAGCAGCGCCGCGCCGGCGAGGGAATCGTATCTCCCGTCGGACGAAAGCGGCCCCGCGACGACGGCGACGAAGACGTCGCCTGTCTCGTATTCCGCGCCGCCGGAGATCACTCTCACCGCGTCCGGACGGAACGCCGGCAGCGCCGCTCCGCCTCCGAAGGCGCCGCGCGCGGATATGAGGCGGTAGCCGTGTCCCCACTCCGCCGCCTCGCGGCAGGGGTGTCCGCGGAACGCGGGGCGCGCGGGCTTCGGTATCAGCCGCGCGACTGCGGCGTACTCCGCGACGAGCACCGGCGCGCCGGAGACCGGCTCGGTCAGCCCGTTTCCGGAGTCGTAGAGCGCATTCAGCGCCGCCGTCCGCCCGCCGACGCGGAGAAGCACCCGCGCGTGACTTTCGCTCCGCTTCGGCAGCAGGCGGCTGAATATCCACACCGCGCAGTAAGAGCCGCCGATGAGCATAAAGAGAAAAAACGGGTCGACGTCTATATAGATCGCGTCGCCGCTGATGACGACGCCGTCCGGCTTCAGCAGCGTGTACGCGCCGAAGACCGCGCCGCCGAAGCCGAAGCTGACCGCGTAAAACACTCCCAGCGCCTTGAAATATCCCGCCGCGGTGCGCGCTCCGAACGCCGCCAGCGCGAGCACGGCGGAGAAGAGCAGCTTCACCCCCACCGTCGCGAGCAGCGTAAGGTTCGGGAAGAACACCGCTACGGAGTATGCGGCTCCGAGCGCGGCGCATACGGTCAGCCGCAGTCCGGAAAGGCGGCGTTTCAGTATCCTCGCGGTGACGGCGAGCAGAGCGAAGTCGATAAAGAAATTGACGCAGAAAAGCACGTCGGCATATACCGTTTTCATTCGCTCCACCCCCGTCCCGCGCTTTATATTATAGCCGTCCCGTCCGGAGAAAAGAGGTCGAAAAAAGGGCGCGGAAAAACATTTTCCCGCGCTGCACGCAACGCCGTGAAAAAGAAGGGGTTGAAATTTTTTCGATTCTGTGATAAAATTCAGCGTAACGGCGACACTGACGCCGTATCCCATACGGGAGGAACAGAAAATGAAAGCGAAAAAACTTCTCATAATACTGCTCGCGGCGCTTATCGCGCTGTTCTCGCTCTGCGCCTGCGGCGGCGACGAAACGAAGGGCGATCCCGACAAAAACGGCTCGGTTGACGACAGCTACGCCGCTTCGTCGGACGAAACGCAGGACTCCGGCGAAAGCTCCGGCAGCTCGCTGAACGAAAACTACTTCCAGTCCTCCGTGATGCTCTGATATGAAAAAGCCGCTGGGGATCTACGTTCATATTCCGTTTTGCGTGAAAAAATGCGGTTACTGTGACTTCTGTTCGGTAACCGATTTTTCGCTTATTCCGGAGTATATTTCGCGCCTCTGCGCCGATATCCGCGCCGCCGGCGAAGCGCACGGCGGCGAATACCGGGTCGACACCGTCTATTTCGGCGGCGGCACGCCGTCCTGCGCGGGAACGGAGCTGATAAAGGCGCTGGACGCGATCCGCGCCTCTTTCGGCGTCGACGCGGACGCCGAGATCTCGTTTGAAGCCAACCCCGCCACCGCCGACCTGCCTCTGCTGACGGCACTGCGCGAAGCGGGCTTCAACCGCCTCTCCGTCGGCATCCAGTCAGCCGATGAAGGCGAGCTGAAAAAGCTCGGGCGCATCCACACCTTCCGCGACGCCGTGCGAACGGTCGCGGAGGGCAGAGCCGCGGGCTTCGGGGACGTCGGCGGCGATATGATGCTCGGCATCCCAGACCAGACCGCCGCGTCCATGCGGCGCACGATATACTCCTTCGCCGCGCTCGGCCTTGACCACGTCAGCGCGTATATGCTGAAGATCGAGCCGGATACCCCGTTCGGCAGAAACGTCCCGTCCGACCTGCCGGACGAGGAGCAGACCGCCGAAATGTACCTCGCCGCATCCGGCCTTCTCCGCGAGCTCGGCTACGAACGCTACGAGATAAGCAACTTCGCGAAGCCCGGCTACGAATGCCGCCACAATATGAAATACTGGTCGCTCGGCGACTACCTCGGCTTCGGCCCGACCGCGCACTCCTGCTTCGGGGGCAGGCGCACCTCGACAGAGGGGAGCGTCGCCGACTACGCCGCCGGCAGAGCGTATAAAAAAGACCGCGGTCCCTGCGGCGGCGCGGACGAATACATAATGCTCGCGCTCCGCACCTCCGGCGGCATAGACCTCGCGCTTATGCGCGAACGCTTCGGTCTGCGCTTTGTGCCGAACGCCGTCACCGCCGAACTTGAAAAGCGCGGGCTAATCCGCGTTTCCGACCGCATAACGCTTTCCGACGAGGGAGTGCTCCTGTCGAACTCCGTCATCACGGAACTCACGGACGCGTTTGCGGCGGTTGAATAATATGAGTAGGATTCATACCGACACCCAATTTTCGTCCTTTTGCACAAAAATAGAAAGTCATTTTTATGCAACTTGACGAAGAAATTGTCGCATTTTCGTCTTTACAAATCGGAAAAACTGATATATAATATACATTACGTTGATTTGAGGTGTAAATAATACGTGTCTCCGGTAGCGGCGGCACTGTATTTTTTTCACGCTTTTGCAACGGATGAAAAAAACGCAGGGAAGGAGGAGGAACGCTTGCAGACGAACGATTTCGCGCGGGTCATAACCTTAATCAGAAAAGAAAAAGGCATCAGTCAGAAGCAGGCCGCGTTGGAACTCGGCGTTTCTCAGGCGTTGCTTTCCCATTACGAAAAGGGCGTGCGCGAATGCGGGCTCGACTTCGTCCTCCGCGTCGCGGATTACTACGACGTCTCCTGCGACTACCTGCTCGGCAGGAGCGCCGACCGCCTCGGCACTACCATCAAGGTCGACGAGATCCCCGAGGAAGAGGGGAGCGGCGACAAGGCCCTGCGCGGAAGCGTGCTCCCGACGCTCAACAAGAAGTTGATAGTCAACTCGCTGAACGTTATCTTCGATATCCTCGCGGAATGCGACAACAAGACGCTCGTTACCGAGATGTCCGATTACATTATGGACGTCGTCTATAAGGCGTTCAGGTATATCTATTCCGCGAACGCGGGCAACACCGCCGCGATGTTCAAACTGAACGAAGAAGTCTTCCCGGAGCTCATCGCCGCCGATATGCTCATCCGCGAGACGAAGATAAAGGCCTGCCTCGGCAAGGCGCACGTCGAGGGCGTTACCGCCGCGGAGAAGGCGAAGGAGCTGAAGCTTTCGCCCGAGAAGATAAGCAAAAACTGGCCGTCCCTTTCGGGCTCGCTGCTGAACCTTATCAAGACGGTCGAGAACGAACAGGAAGCCAAATAATTCTGCTATGGAACGGTTGGACGGATACGTATCCTCACGCGCGAATATCACGCGCCGGGACGCGAAGGCCGCGATAAAGCGCGGCAGGGTAGCCGTGGACGGCGCCGTCGAGCTTTCTCCGGAGCGGAAGATAGA
Source organism: Clostridia bacterium (assembly GCA_017438525.1). NCBI lineage: Bacteria > Bacillati > Bacillota > Clostridia > Clostridia bacterium. The sequence goes on along the minus strand of JAFRVI010000040.1, from coordinate 5,478 downwards.
TACCGAAACGGTGAGCTTCGACGGCAGGACGCTGCCGCGGAGCTCTTTTGTTTATATCATGATGAACAAGCCCGCAGGAGTGCTCAGCGCGTCGGAGGACAGGCGGCAGAGCACGGTCGTGGACCTGCTTCCCGAAAGCCAGAAACGGCGCGATGTTTTCCCGGTCGGGCGGCTGGACAAGGACACCACGGGGCTGCTTATAATAACGAACGACGGCGCCGCCGCGCACCGCTTGCTCGCTCCGGCGTCGCACGTCGACAAGACGTACATCGCGGAGTTGGACGGAACGCCGACCGCCGCGGACGCCGCCGCCTTCGCGGAAGGGATGGAGCTTGCGGACTTCACCGCGCTGCCCGCGAAGCTGGAGCCGCTCGGCGGAAATCTCGCCCGCGTGACGCTGCGCGAGGGGAAGTTCCATCAGGTCAAGCGTATGTTCGCCGCGCGCGGCCTTACCGTGCTTTCGCTGAAGCGCGTCGCCTTCGGCGGCGTGACGCTGCCGCCCGGCCTCGCGGAAGGCGAAGCCCGCCCGCTCACCGCCGAAGAGCTCGCGAAGCTCGGGATAGAGGAATAATACGTCAAACCGCATAAAAGTGATCGGAGTCGCCCTAAAGGGGCGACTCCCTTTTGCTGTTGAAATAGCGTCGACCTATTTATAACCGGAGTCGAAAAACCGTCATACAGAGCGAAGCGAAATACCACCGGGATTCTGCGCATCCGCACGATATTCCGGGTTTTGTTATCTGTGATTCAATTTTTATAATCTGTAGTTAAATATTTTGAAAAAACATATTGACAATTTTTCGGGGGGTGGGGTATACTCGCTATACAATATCTGCGAGAGGTATGCTTCTGACATATGAGAAATGAAAAGAAAATGTCAAGCTGGAAACACACCGTAAATAACAACAGATTTATGCTCGGTCTGGTTCTCAAAGCCTGTCCGGGGGTGTTTTGGCTTATGATGGCGGAAAATATTCTCGCCGGTGTAAATTCGTTCCTTTTAGGCACTTATCTTTATAAATACGCTCTGGACGCTCTGCAGGAGGGCAAGCCGCTGAAAACGGTTGTCATAACGCTGGCGTGTATGGCTGGATACTCGATACTTGTCAACGTATTCGGCTGCCTCGCGACGCGCTACTATAAGCTCAAATACCCGGTCATAGATGCGTACGTCGAGAACATCCTGGCGAAGAAGGCGGCGGAAGTGGATCTGAAATGCTTTGAAAACCCGGAATTCTATGATATGTACGTCAAGGCGATTGACTCGGCGAGCCCGTACGGAACTATGTACAGCGTGACAAACATCATCTGGGCTGTGGTTAATGTTGTAGCCGTCGGGACGCTGATCTTTACTATCGATCCGATATTCCTGCTGCTCGCTTTGCTTCCGTTTATATACACGCTTCTTATAGGCAAAAAAAGGAACAGACTCTATTACGAATACAATATGAAGAATAAAGAAGTCCGCCGCCAAAGAGACTACGTTCGCAGGACGTTTTATCTGCAGGAGTTTTCAAAAGAAATGCGTTTGACAGAAATGTGGAAAGTTATGTTCAACCGTATGCATAGCAGCATTGCGGAAATGAAAGCGATAGTACGGAAGTACGGATATAAGATAATGCTTTTACGTTACCTGTTCGATTTTATTTTTGAGGTGATAGTGGATACCGGCACAATAATACTTGCGGCTTTCAGAACGCTGGTCAGCAAAACGATGCTTCTCGGGGATTGCTTTGTTGTGATAAACTCGATAGCCGGCATAGCGAGTAATATTGACTACATCGGCAATACAATTATGGATCTCGATCAAAACTCACTCTACATAGATAATCTGCGCAGCTTTCTTGAGTATGAGGTGCAGATAGCTGAGGATAGTAATGCCCCCGATGCTCCCGCATTTGAAAAGATGGAGATCAGGGATGTAACCTTCGCATACGAAGAGCAGGACACTCCGGCGCTGTCAGAAGTCAGCTTCACGGTGAATGCCGGCGAGCGGATCGCCGTCGTTGGCCACAACGGAGCCGGCAAGACCACCCTTGTCAAATTGCTGCAAAGACTTTATGATCCTGACAAGGGCGAGATATTGCTGAATGGCAGGAACATCAAAGACTACCGACTTTCATCCTATCGTGGTAAGTTCGGGATCGTGTTTCAGGATTACCGCCTTTTTGCCGCTACCGTTGCGGAGAACGTGCTGTTGCGCGGCGATATAACCGACGATGACAGAAAAACGGTCAGCGATGCACTCAAAAGAGCGGGTGCGTATGAAATGGTCGAGGCGCTCCCCGACGGCGTCGATTCCAACGTGACAAAGGAGTTTGACAGCGAAGGCGTGATCTTCTCGGGCGGCGAGGCGCAGAAGATTTCGATAGCAAGACTGTTTGCCGGAAAGCACGAGATTGTTATTATGGATGAGCCTACATCAGCCCTCGATCCGATTGCAGAGCAGGAAATGTACCGAAATATGTTCGAGGCGTGTGAGGGAAAGACCGTCATTTTCATTTCTCACCGACTTTCGAGCGCGACGATGGCGGATCGAATCTATATGTTTGAAAGCGGAAGGATCGTCGAGCAAGGTAGCCACGGAGAGCTTCTGTCACTGAACGGCGGATATGCTGAAATGTGGCATAAGCAGGCGGACTCCTACGCGGATACAGAGGAAGTGATAATATGAAAAAAGAGAGAATAGAGAAAGAGAAACAGGAAGGGCACAGCTCGATAGGTGTTTCAAAGAACATCTGGTTTATGCTTCGCTATTCGTTCAAGTATTCGCCATCTTATACCTTTGTTACGCTCGTTGAAGCGTTCGGCAGGGGAGCATGGCACATAATCGGGATTCTGTTTTTGCGATATTTGTTTGACGCAATCGAAGCGGGAGTGGAATTCCGGACTGTTTTGTTTTGGAGCCTGCTCGTTGCCGGATATAAAGCGGCGTTTGAGCTTTTTAACAAATGGCGTCTCGAGGTATACGTGCCGCGCGTCAGACTGATTCTTCACGAAGGCGTGCAGAGCGAGCTCTACAAAAAGGCGCGGGAGCTTGATCAGAGCTGTTATGACGATCCGGAGTTTTATAATGATTTCATCTGGGCTATACGCGAATCGGACAATCGCGTTGTTGAAATTATGGAAAACTTCAGCATCTTCATCAACCGCCTTGTGTCAAGCGCCGTCATACTCGGCGTGCTCGCTTTTATAGACTGGATTGTTGCGGTAGTGCTTCTCGTTTCCGTCGGGCTCGGATTTGTGGTTATGATAAAGATAAATAGAATTGAATATAAGATGGAAGAAGAGCTGAATCCGGTCAACCGCAGACTCAGCTATGTGGACAGGGTTTTTTATCTTCAGGATTATCAAAAGGAGCTTAGACAGGGCGGGATCGCGGAGCATTTGAGGAACAGCTATCAGAAAACAACCGGAACAAAGATCGGATGCATAAGGAAGTATGTGGGAAAGATCGTCGCTTTGAAATTCCTGCGGTCCGGGCTTTTGAATCTGTTTCCGTCTACGGTTGTTACAACGTATCTGGTGATTCGATATATTGTTGACCCTGCTCTTTCGCTTGGCGCGTTTTCTGCGAGCATAGCGGCGAGTTTCAAGCTGTATTGGACGATAACTGATCTCATCGGATATATCAATAAGTTCCACGAGCACAGCCTTTACATAGAAAGAGTCAGGAAGTTCGTCGGGTACGAACCCAAGATCAAAGGAGAACTTAAGGACGTTCCCGCGTTCGAATCGCTTTCGATAAGGAATCTTGAATTCGCATATCCCTTTGCGGAGGACGGGAAGAAAACGCTCAAGGGTATCGATCTTGAGATAAGAAAAGGTGAAAAGGTCGCCTTTGTCGGATACAACGGCGCGGGGAAGACGACGCTCATCAAGCTGCTTATGAGGCTTTATGATGCAAAGGACGGCGAGATACTTTATAACGGGCGCAGTATAACTGAGTTTGTTCCCGATGAATACCGCAAACACATCGGAGCCGTTTTCCAGGACTACACGGTTTTTGCTGCTACGGTCGCAGAAAACGTGATGGGTGGGGAATACGCGGACGGTGATGAAGAAGCGGTTGTGTCGGCTTTGAACGCGGCTTCGTTCGGGAACAAGTTGAAGGAGCTCCCGAATGGGATTCGTTCGCAGCTAACAACGGAGTTCAGCGACGATGGCGTAGGACTCTCCGGCGGAGAATCGCAGAAGATTGCCATCGCGAGGGTGTTTGCTAGACCGTTTGAGTTGATAATTATGGATGAACCGTCCAGTGCGCTCGACCCGATTGCGGAGTATGAGATAAACCAGTCCATACTCAAAAGCGCGGAGGGCAGAACGGTCATTTTTATATCTCACAGACTCTCCACAACGCGTATGGCGGATAGTATTTATATGTTTGCCGATGGCAAGATAATTGAGAGAGGATCTCACGACGAACTGATGAGACAAAATGGAAAGTATGCAGAAATGTACCGTGTGCAGGCGAAGAAATACAAAAACGCGAGTTGAAAACGGCTGAATCGGGATAGATGCCGCTCTGAATGCGGAGCGACGTCGATTTACATAACAAAAAAACAGACGGATCGCTCCGTCTGTTTTTTCGCTTTCAAAAACCGGAAACTTACTCGACCTTCTCTTCGACGGCTTCGGCAGCTTCCTCGGCCTTCTCTTCGACGGCTTCGGCAGCTTCCTCGGCCTTCTCTTCGACGGCCTCGGCGACTTCCTCAACCTTTTCCTCGATGGGCTCGGCCTTTTCCTCGACGGCCTTCTCGACCTTCTCTTCGGCGGTCTTGGCGGTCTTCTTCGCGGCCTTCTTGGTTTCCTTCTCGATTGCCTTCGCGTCCTTCGCGGCGGCCTTGGAGACCTTCTTCTCTTCCTTCTCGGCGGCCTTGGCTTCCTGCGCGGACTTCTCGACCTCTATGATCTTTTTGCCGTCATAGTAGCCGCAGTTCTTGCAGACTCTGTGGGACAGCTTGAGCTCATGGCACTGCGGGCACTCGGCCATGCCGGGTACTTTCGCCTTCCAGGTATTCGCGCGTCTGCTGTCGCGCTTCGCTTTTGAAACTTTTCTCTTCGGTACTGCCATCAGTACGCACCTCCATATGTAAAGGGTATTTATCCACTCAAAAGGACACTTGATATATTTTATATGAAACCTTGCGGTTTGTCAACAAAAACTTTTTCAAAATTTCGATTTTTTTGAGGTTTTACGCCTTCGCGGCAAAAACCGAGGAGTGTATCTCCGCATAAACGAAGCTTCCGGGCGTCAGCGCGCGTATAACGTAGACCGCGAGCAACGCAATCCCGATCGCGGCGGCGACGGCGATCGCGGCGCGTTTCCCGCCGGGAAGCTTCCACGCTTTCCGGTGTATCAGATAAAGCAGCGGTAGCGGCAGAAAGAAGACCAGCGGATGATAATACCACGCTCCCGCGAAGTCGAGCTTCGCGAGCGAAAACAGCGCGCGGCTCATCCCGCAGCCGGGGCAGGGG
>JAFRVI010000039.1 GCA_017438525.1 Clostridia bacterium | reverse complement strand
TAACAAGTTGGTTGTCTGCCATAGCTTTTCTCCTTTGAATGAATTGACGCTGCGCGTCATGATTTGCGCTACGCGCATGATTTCTCGCTGCGCTCCGTGAATTGAATTGCGCCTTCATGCCCCGCAGGGCAATTCATGACCAAAGGTCAATTCATGTCCGAAGGACAATTCACGCGCCGTCAGGCGCAATTCATTGTCGGGACAGTCGAACGACTGTCTCGACATGCGCGGTGCGCGGGAACATATCTATGCCCTGCGCCTTGACGGTCTTGTAGCCGCGCTCGGCGAAAAGCTTCAGATCGCGCGCCTGGGTGGCGACGTCGCAGGAGATATATACTACCCGCTCCGGCTTCATATCCGTGACCGAATAGATCAGCGCCGGCGCGCATCCCGCGCGCGGCGGATCGAGGATGACGACGTCCGGCTCCCTGCCCGCGCAGCGCAGCTTCTCGGCCGCTACCGGCGCGTCGCCGCAGAGGAACTCCGCGTTCGTTATGCCGCTCGCGGCGGCGTTCGCCTTCGCGTCCTCGATGGCGTCGGGTATTATCTCGACGCCTATCAGTTCCTTGACCTTGTTCGCCATGGAAAGGCCTATCAGTCCGGCTCCGCAGTAGAGATCGAGCAGGCGGGTCTCCGGAGTCACCTCCGCGAACTCCTCGGCGACGTCGTAAAGCTTCACCGTCTGCGCGGAGTTGACCTGACAGAAGGAGAGCGGCGAGATGCGGATATTCACTCCGCGAAGGGTGCCGTTTATATAGTCCGAACCCGCGAGGGTAACGCACTTCGCGCCGAGGATTATGTTGCCGTCAGCGCGGTTGATATTCATAACGACCGACTTGATCTCCGGGAAGCGCTCCGTGACCTCGGCGGCGAACTGCGCGCCGCAGTCGAGCCTGTCGCCGTTGATCACTACGCAGAGCATTATCTCCCCGCTCGTCGGCGCCTGACGGATATAGACGTGGCGGAGCTGTCCCCTGCCGACCGTTTCGTCGTACGCCGTGACGCCGTTCGCGATGAGATAGTCGAAGGTGAAATGCGCTATCCGCATGAAAACTTCGGGATGCAGCGCGCAGTCGTCGCTCGGCACGATACGGTGGCTGCGCTTGGCGTAGAAGCCGCAGCGCGGGTAGCCGTCGAAGTCGACGCCGACGGGCAGCATAAGCTTGTTTCTGTAGCGGTCGGACTCGGCGCAGCCGATAACGTCCGGCACCTCGATATCTATGCCGCCGATGCGGCGGAGCGCGGCGGTCATCTTATCCTTCTTATAGCGCAGCTCCGCGGCGTATTCCGCGTCGCGGTAGGCGCAGCCGCCGCACTTGCCGAAGACCGGACAGTCCGGCTCGACGCGGTCGGGCGCCGGCGTAATAACGCGCTCCACCTTTCCGTATATGCAGTTTTTCGCGGTCTTCACGATGCGGGCTTCGACCTTGTCGCCCGGCAGGGCGAGCGGGAGGAACACGGCGATGCCGTCGGCGCGGGCTACCCCGCTGCCGTCCGACGTTACGCCTTCTACCGTCAATTCGATGAGATCGTTCTTTTCAAGCATAGTATGTCGTGCGCGGAGGATACTCCGGCACGCACCCCTCCTTAAAAGTTTGATGGTTTATCATGAATGCGGAGCAGTCTCCGCGGGTTTCACAGTATAAAGCCGCCGTCGACGCCGAGCGTCTGCCCCGTTATGAAGGCGGCGTCCGCGAGGAACGCGACCGCGTCCGCGACGTCAGCCGGAGTTCCGATGCGGCCGAGCGGAGTTTCGGCGGCGAGAGACGCCTTCGTTTCCGGGGTAAGACGCGCGTTCATCTTCGTATCTATGACGCCGGGAGCGACGCAGTTGACCGTTATGCCGCTCGGGCCGACCTCCTTGGCGAGCGCCTTCGTCAACCCGACGACCCCCGCCTTCGACGCCGAGTAGACCGCCTCGCATGACGCGCCGGCGACTCCCCACATTGACGAGATATTGACTATCGCGCCGCTTTTGGCGGAGATCATCGCGGGCAGCGCGCGTTTGCAGCAGTTGAAAACGCCCTTCAGATTCACGCCGACGACGCGGTCGAAGTCCGCGTCCGCGCAGTTCTGGAGCAGCCCGAAGAGCGCGGCTCCGGCGTTGTTGACGAGGATATCCGCGGCGCCGAGCGCCGCTTCCGCTTCCGCAAACGCGGAGTCGACGGAGGCGAAGTCCGCGACGTCGCAGCGGAACGCCGCGGCGCCTTCGCCGAGCGTTTCCGCGAGCGCGGCGGCCGCTTCGTCGCTGTGCCAAAACAGCGCGACGCGGCATCCGGCGGCGTGCAGTTTTTTCGCGATCTCGCCGCCTATGCCTCCCGACGCGCCGGTTATGTAAGCGGTTTTTCCGCTGAGCGACATTTATTTCACCCCTACTTATCCTAATTATACACAATGATTATAGCATTACGATTTTCGCTTGTCAATCTGCTAATAAATAAGATAGTGACTTTTCTTGTTTGATATGGTATAATCTGTGTATCAAACGCGAAGGGAGGCGCGGTATGGAGCGTTTTGACCTGAACAAGCCCATAAAGCAGGTGCGCGGAGTCGGAGAAGCGCGCGCGAAGCTTTTCGCGAAGCTCGGCATAAACACCGCGCTCGATCTGCTGCGCCATTTCCCCCGCGCTTACGAGGATCTGAACGAGATAAAATTCATACGCGACCTGCGCGAAAACGATGACGCGCTCATCCGCGCCCGCGTCGTCGTTCCCGCCGCGGGACGCTATATCCGCAAGGATATGACCGTCTTCACCGCCGTCGCCGCCGACGATACGGGACGGATAAAAATAACGATCTTTAACCGCAAATACACCGCCGAGTCGCTCGAATACGGCAAGGAATTCCTCTTCAAAGGCAAGGTCGAGTTCGACCGCGGCGCGCTCAGTATGTCCTCGCCGGAGGTGCTTCCCGTCACTAAGGCGGGCGGGATGCGCGCGCTCTATTCGCTGACCGGCGGGCTGACTCACAACATAGTTTCAAACTGCGTCAAAAACGTGCTCGACGCCGTCGGCGACGGGATAGAAGACCTCCTGCCCTCCGACGTGCGCGCGGAAAACGGACTCGCGCCCGCGGCGAAATGCTACCGCGCCATACACTTCCCGAAAGATTACAACGACGTTTCGGTCGCGCGCCGCCGCTTCGTATTCGAGGAGCTCTACCTCTTCCAGCTCGGCCTGCAGCTCATCAAGGGGCGCAACCGCGGGCTGACCGGCACGCCGATGGGCGAGACCGACATAACCCCCTTCACGCGCTCCCTCCCCTTTGAACTGACCGACGCGCAGAAGCGCGCCGTCGCGGAGATTACCGCCGATATGCAGGGCAGCCGCCCGATGCAGCGTCTGCTTCAGGGCGACGTCGGCAGCGGCAAGACCGCCGTAGCCGCCGCGGCGATGTACTTCGCGCGCGGGAACGGATACCAGTCGGTGCTGATGGCGCCGACCGAGATACTCGCGACCCAGCATTACAGGACGCTGCTCGGCTTCTTCGAGCCGCTCGGCGTATCCGTCGAGCTCCTGACCGGAAGCACTCCCGCCGCGAAGAAGCGCGATATAAAGGCGCGGCTCGCGGAGGGCTCCGTCGATATGCTCGTCAGCACCCACGCCGTAATTACCGACGACACCGTCTTCCGTTCGCTCGGGCTCGCGATCACCGACGAACAGCACCGCTTCGGCGTGCGCCAGCGCGCCGCGCTCGCGGAAAAGAGCCGTTCGCCGCACGTGCTTATAATGTCCGCGACGCCGATCCCCCGCACGCTCGCGCTGATAATGTACGGCGACCTCGACATCTCCGTGCTCGATTCCCTCCCCCGCGGACGCGGAAAGATCTCGACCTACGCCGTCGACGGCACCTACCGCACGCGCATTTTTAATTTCATCAAGAAGAACGTCGACGAGGGGCGGCAGGCGTACCTCGTCTGCCCGCTCGTAGAGGAAAACGAGGAGGTGGACGCCGCCTCCGCGAAGCAGTATTACGAGCAGCTCGCGCAGGGAGTCTTCCGCGGCTATTCCGTCGGGCTCGTCTACGGCAAGATGCCGCCGCGCGAGAAGGACGCGACGATGAAGGCGTTTTCCGAGGGCAATATCTCGATACTCATCTCCACCACCGTTATCGAGGTCGGCGTGGACGTGCCGAACGCCAACGTCATGGTGATCGAAAACGCCGAGCGCTACGGCCTCTCGCAGCTTCATCAGCTGCGCGGGCGCATCGGGCGCGGCAGGTGGGATTCCTACTGCGTGCTGATCTCTGACGCGGAGTCCGCCGCCGAGCGCCTGCAGTTCATGGCGAAGAGCTCCGACGGCTTCAAGATCGCCGAAAAGGACCTCGAGCTGCGCGGCCCGGGCGACCTCATCGGCAAGCGCCAGCACGGTCTGCCCGAGTTCGAGATCGCCGACCTCGAGCGCGATATGAACGTCTTTTACGACACGCTCGCCTGCGCGAAAAAGACCTTCGAGGACGACCCGCAGCTGAAGAAGCCGGAGAACGCTCCGCTGCGCGCGTGGATAAAGCGAATGTTCTCGCGAACGCCGTGATAAAAATGAAAACCCCCGTATCCGCGGATACGGGGGTCGTTTTTTCATACGTTTTTATTCGTTCCACCTGCGGCAGTCGACGCCGGTCGCGGCGAAGAAGTGATATTTCACGATGCCGAGGTCTATATTCGAGTAGAAGCCGCCGGTCTCTTCGGCGTAAAGCTCGCCGCCGCGGAGGGTGAAGCGGAACTTCTGCTGATTTATCGCGGTAGGCGCGAGCATAACGGCGCGCCTGCCGCGGTCAAACCACTCCGGCTCTTCGCCTTCGACGGTGAAGCGCGGTTCCTCCGGCTTGTTCTTATGCGGAACGCCCTGCGTTTCGCCGAAGCCGATGCTGATAATACAGCTCAGGCGTTCTCCTTCGCCCGCGAGGGCGCGGCAGCCGCCGCTGTAGGAGCCCGCGATCCAGCAGGTGTTCAGCCCGAGCTCCTGCGCCTTCAGCACGAGGCGTTCGCCGTACCAGCCGCACTTTTCGTCAATCAGCGCATCGTCCGGCCCGACCATAGCGAAATAGTTGACGGCGTTGCGGAAGCTGCTGATTTTTCCCTTGAAGCCGCCGAGCGCCTTCGGCTCGTCCGTCACGAGCGCGATGCGCAGGCCGCCTTCGGAATTGCAGGCGTTTATCTCCGCTTCGAGCGTTTCGATCTGCTCCGCCGTGAGCGGTTTGTCGAGATATTTGCGCACGGAATGGCGCTGTTCCATAATTTCGAGAATATCCATATGCTCCTCCTAAAATTCGAACTCGGGGCGCGCGGAATGCGCCTCGGCGCGCGGCGTTTCCGCCTTCAGCAGCAGCTTGTATACCGGCGCGAGCAGCGGGAAATCGCGCGCGAGTATCCGCGAAAGGTCGGGCGAAAACATAACGTCTTTGCCGCAGTCGCGGTAGAAAAAGTAGTTGCGTTTCTCAAGCCAGATGCGCTTGCGCTCCGGCTCGTCCGGGTAGTGCGGTTTCTTGTAGGTCTCGCCCCCGAAGGAGAAGACCTTCTGCCCCTCGAACGCCTTCGCCGCCGCCTCGAACACCGGGTCGTCGTCGAGCACGAGCCGCCGCAGTCCGGCGCACACGTCGGCTCCCGCCCAGTAGTAACCGCAGCCGTAGGAGAAGCCGTCCGGCGAAATATCCGCGTAAAACGCGGGATGCTCAACGCGGGACGCGTCCTTGCGCCCGAAGTAGAGCCAGACGTTCTGACGGTAGAGCGATTTGTCGTTCGAGTAGCGAGTGTCGCGGCGCAGACGGGATATGCTGCCGCCCACCTTCGGCAGGCAGACGATGCGGTCGTCGATCGCGCGCATCGTTTCCGAAAGGTCGCAGACTATCGCCGCGAGCGGTTCGACGACGTATTCGAGGTATTCGGCGCGATGCTCGTCATACCATTTCTTACTGTTGCGGAAGCGGTTCTCCGCAAGGAAATCCAGACTTTTCTGACTTATAGGCATATTTCCACCTCTGCAGATATTATAACATGTCGGATGGCGTTTTTCAACGTAAAAACGCGAACAATTTATGTTGACAAAAAATCGCCGCTATGATATTATTCTAATCAGTAAAGGCATATATGAAAGGAGTAAATACTATGGCAAATTTCTGCACCAACTGCGGCGCGCAGAATCCCGACGGCACGAAGTTCTGCACGAGCTGCGGCACTCCCATCGTTCAGGCCGCGCCCGTTGAACAGCCCGTTCAGGAGCCGGTTTATCAGCAGCCGGTCCAGCAGCCCCAGTACCAGCAGCCCCAGTATCAGCAGCCCCAGTATCAGCAGCCCGCTTATCAGCAGCCGCAGGGCTATCCCCAGCAGCCCCAGTATCAGCAGCCGTATCCGACCGGCTACACCGGATTCTCCGAGACGCCCAAGAAGAGCAAGAAGGGTCTCATCGCCGTCATCGCGATAATCCTCGTGCTCGGACTCGCGGCGATCGCGCTCTTCGTCTGGCCCGGCTTCCTCAACGGCAGCGGCAAGCTCGACGGTACCTGGCTCAGCAACTACGGCGAAGAAATGGTCCTCGACGGCGGCAAGGGCACGCTCGACGGCGACGACTTCACCTACAGCTTAAGCGGCGACAAGATCACCATGAAGCGCCAGGGCATGACCATTACCTACAACTACGAACTCGAAGGCGACAAGCTCACCTTCTACATCGAAGACGATGACGACGCAGCCGTGACCTTCACGCGTAAGGGCGCGGCGCCTTCCGGCGACAACAGCGGCGGCGACAGACCCAACCTCCCCGGCTTTGACGAGGACGAACTCGAAGGCAGATGGGAGGACGAATACGGCCTCTCCTCCTACGAGTTCGACGACGGCGACTGCAAAATCGGCGCGCTCGGCATGAACTTCGACGGCACGTATGAAGTCGACGGAGACCATCTCACGATCACCTACACGGTCATGGGCTACGACACTACTCTGGAATACACCTTCGAAGTCAACGGCGACACCCTCACGCTGACCGACACCAACGGCAGCTCCGCGGATTATACCCGCAAGTGATCCTTATGGAAGAACGCGACGAGAAATTGATCTCCTCCGAAGAGGCAGCGGCGGAAGCCGAAGAAACGCCCGAAGAGAACGGTGAATCCGGCTCCGAAAGCGAAATGACGGTCGCCGGATGGCTGTGGCGTATGTGCATACCGATCATTCCCTGCGCGGGAATAATCATCTACATCGTCCTGCTCTGCATCTGGGCGTTCGGCAAAAAAGAGACCGAGACGATGCGCGTCTGGGCGAAGGCCGCGCTGATAGCCACGGCGATACAGCTCGTGTTTTTCGGCGTGATATTCCTGGTCGTCCAGCTCAACGTCGACGTGCTCGGATTTATCCGCACGTTCCTCAAAAAGATATTCTGACACAATAACGCAAAAACGTCGGGAAAGCGATTCGCTTTCCCGACGTTTCGTTATGCGTTTTATCAGAGCAGACTTTCGCCCTTGCCCATGACGGGGATGTCGAATGCCGTCGCGTCTTCCAGATGGAACATCATCAGGTGATACCCGGTGGATTCGTTGTAGACGTTCTTCAGATTCGGAGCCGCTTCGAGCGCCGCCTCTTCATACTTCGGATCGGTCTCGAAGACCGCCCTGCCGCTGTAACGGAGCCAATGGCCGTCGCCCTTGCAGGCAACGATCTCCACGTACGGATCCGCGCAGAGCTGCTTATACACGTTTTTGAAGCTGCCGACTCCGAAGATCACCCTGCCGCCCTCTTCGATGAATAACCCAAGCGGGCGAATCCTCGGTTTTTCGCCGTCAACGGTCGCGAGAAAAAACGTCCCCGTTTCCTTTAGAAAATCGCCAATCTTGCTCATGATCTTTCTCCTTTTTCAATCATAGTAATATAAGCCGCAAAAGCGGTAATTATATAATCAAACCGCCTGCTTTTCTTCGAGACAAGCGCCGTCCGGCAGGACGAGCTCGTCCGGACAGTGATTATGCCGCTTCTCCGGCGGCGGCAGCTGCATATAGTCGCCGTAGAAGGACGTCAGGCGCTCCTCGAGCTTGTTCGGGAAGCACATTTCAACATCTTCAAACTTTATCTTACGCAGGGGGAATATCACGTCGTCGGTATAAACGCTCGCGTGCTTTTTCGTCTCGAAAAACCACTCGTTGAAGCCGGTATCCTGCCCGTCGTACTTCGTGCAGATGCGCATTATCTTTTTATAAAGCCGCTTGTGCGACCAGAAGACGCTGACAAGGACGTGCGCCGCGGCGGTAGCACAGTGCGCCAGCTTCGCCTTGAAGCCCTTGAACGGCACCTTCGGGAACGCCATATGCCGCAGTATCAGCAGCTTGCCGTAAAACCACGCCTTAGACGAATGCCTGCGGCGTTCCGCTTCGTCCGCGGGCGCTTTGAAAAAGGTAAATACGTCGAGGAATATGCCCTGTGGGTAATCGAACTTGCCGCAGCCCGATTCGACGAACCGTGTGCCCTTCATAACGATATGTGTGTTCATTATCGGGCATTCGTCGTATTTTTCCGCATTCACGACGACGTATTTGTCGGGATAAGTCTCCTCGATCAGTTTCACCATTCGCGGATAGTCGCGCCACAACACGCCGACGTCGATATCATCGTCCCACGGGATGAAACCGCCGTGACGGAGCGCGCCGATACCGGTGCCCGCCATGCCGAAATACGCTATATCGTTCTTTTCACATATGGTGATAAAATCGCGAAGAATCTCGAGCTCGCAAAGCTGAAGCCCGCGTAACTCCGCAGCATCGTATTCTCTCATATCCCCGCACCTCTCTATGCCGCGATTATACCAAATGTGCCTTCAAATGTCAATACGCGGCAAAAAAGACATTTTACAGTTGAATTATCACCGTTTCGGTGATATAATGCTATTCAGATATATATTGTCCGCAGGAACTGATATAAGGTGAAATAAAATGACGTTTCCGGTTTACCGGCTTCCCGAGAAGTCAGCGAAAAAGGACTTCATTAACAATATGTTCGGCAGCGCCGTGAACGCGGCGATCTCCGTTGTGCTGCTCGTCGTCGTGAGCCATCTGCTCGGCCGCGATGCCGCGGGCGTGTTTACGCTTGCCTATTCGACGGCACAGATGATGTACACCGTCGGTGCATTTGAAATGCGCAACGCGCAGGTCACCGACGCGAAACGCGAGTTTTCGTTCGGCTCTCTGCTCGGCTTCCGCATAATCACCGTGCTGCTTATGTGGGCGGCTTCCGCAATCTTTATACTGATCCGCGGCTACACTGGTGAAAAGGCACTGCTGATAGCGATCGTCTGCGTTTATATGTCGATCCTCGCGCTGGCGGATTTGTTTCAGGGCAATCTGCACCTGAACGGATATCTGCGCGTGGCGGGGCGTTCGCTCGCATGTATCGTGCTGCTCGCCGCCGCCGCGTTTTCGGCCACGCTTTATTTCACGCGGAATCTTGTCGTTTCTGCGCTTCCGATGGTCGCTGTTGCGCTGCTCTGGGTATTCCTCCACGACGTGCCGTACAGCCGCAACTTCAGCGGACTGAAGCCGGATTTTGCTTTTAAAAATCTTAAAGCGATATTCCTCTGCGCGCTGCCGTTGTTCCTTTCGGCGTTTCTCAACCAGTTCATCTTCAACGCGCCGAAGTATGCTATCGACACTCTGATGTCGGAGGCGGATCAGGCAGTATACGGTTACCTTGTTATGCCCGCATTCGTGATAAATCTGCTCAGCATATTCGCGTTTCGCCCGCAGCTCGTTTCACTTTCGGAAAGCTGGGTGCGCGGAGAGTATGATAAGTTCAAGCGCACGTCGATGATACTGTATCTCTGGATAGGCGTCGTCACCGTCGCCGCGCTCGGCGCGGGAGCTTTATTCGGTCTTCCCGTTCTCGGTTTTCTCTACGGAGCCGACCTCGAGGGTATGCGCGGAACGCTGCTGATACTGCTGACCGCGGGCTGCTTCAGCGCGTCCGCCACGCTCGCGCTGACGCTTTTCACGACCATGCGCAAGCAACGGCTCTGCCTTATCGCATACGGAATAACGACGGTGTTCTCGCTCGCCGTGCCGCAGCTTCTCGTTGCGCGGCTCGGCGTGACCGGAGCCGCACTCTCTTATCTCGCGGAAACTGCGCTGCTCTTCGCCGCGATGGCTTCAATGCTCGTTGCCGTTTTCAGAAAGGCGCGCAAAAATCCCGAAATAAAACATACGGAGGAATAATATGCCGGAAAAGAAACTCGCTTCGTTTCTCGAGAAACGCCGCAAAAGCGTGATGCTGACAGTAGCGATCGCGGTTTTTGCCATATTTGCGCTCTACTATTTTTTTATGATTTTCCGCTCTTCCGCGGGCGTCCCTGTCAGGAAATTCGCCTTCGCTTTTCTCGCCGTCGCCGTTTTAGGCTGCGGTCTTATCCTGCTTTGCTACTTCCTGATGACGCGGAAAAGCCTGTCGATCGAAAAGCTGTTCGTTATTTTTATGGTTTCCGCCGGCGTGATATACGCCGCCGTTTTTCTCCCCTTCACGATACCGGACGAGCACGTCCACTATCTTTCCGCATACCGCATATCCAACTATCTGGTGCTCAATTTTGACCAATTCGGCGATGACCGTCTGCTTATGCGGAGCGCAGACGCCGATCTGCTGAGCAACCTGCGCGGCAATTATCTGACGCCGGAATACTATTCCTCCATTATACGCAATTTCGACTTTTTCACCTCCGGACGCGAAATGACGCCTATGCCGTCCGTCTTCGTAAAAAACGCGCCGCTCGGATACATAGCTTCCGCGTTCGGCATCGCGATCGCGCGGCTTTTCCACCTCGGCTCGATACCGACCTTCTACTTCGGCAGGCTTGCCAACCTGGCGCTTTACACCGTCGCGGTCTGGTGGGCGATAAAACGTATGCCTTACGGCAAGACGGCGCTTTTTGTCATATCCGCGCTGCCGATGACGATACATCTCGTCGCGTCATATTCTTACGACTTCCTCGTTATCGCGCTGGCTATGCTCTTTATATCGCAGGTCCTCTATATGCGTGAAAAGCCCGGCAGCGTAACGCTGAAAGACGTTATTCTCTGCGCCGTCTGGGCGGTCCTGCTCGCGCCGTCAAAGCTCGTGTATTTCGTCATCGTGTTTGCGGTTTTCCTGATCCCTTCCGAAAAATTCGGGATGTCCGGAAAAAAAGCGGCGTTTATCAAGACGGGTGTCGTCGTGCTGAGCATCGCCGTCCTTCTCGTTTCGCAGCTCGGCAAAATCTCAACGTATATGGGCGACGGAAATGTCGTTACCTGGAGCCAGACGGAAGCCTTTTCCGTTTCTTACGCGCTGTCGCACCCGTTTGATTTCATACGCGTGCTCGTCAATACATTCTTCAAAAAAACCGATTATTTTCTTTCCACAATGATAGGATCGCATATGGGTTATCTGCAGATAACCGTGCCCGTGTTTATGTGGATCCCGATGCTCGGCGTGCTCGGTTACTCCTTCATACGCCGAAAGGATGAACAGCTCGGCGTTTTATCCGCGAGCGAAAAGCTCTGGATGTGGCTGCTAGGCGGACTGACCTGCGCGCTCGCGGCTCTGTCCATCCTTTTTTCCTGGACCCCGCTCACCTCGAGCACTATCGAAGGAGTGCAGGGCAGATACTTTATACCGGCTCTTCCGCTTTTCTTCCTCGCCATCAGAGGAAACGGCCTCAGCCGGCCCGCTAACAGCGATAAATACATAGTATTCTTCTGCATATATTACAACCTGCTTATGCCGCTTGTTTACTTCGGAACGGTATTCGCCTGACGGGAGGAAATATGGGAAAGAATATCTGTCTCTGCTGCGCAAACTACCTGCCGAACCTCGGAGGCATCGAACGCTACGTTTATAACGTCGCAAAGCGCCTGACCGCCGAAGGGCACAGCGTTACCGTGCTTACCTCCAACGTCTTCCGCCTGCCCGGGCACGAGGTCGCTGACGGTGTGGAGATATACCGTATGCCCTGCTTCAACGTGATGAAGGGCCGTTATCCGATGCCGAAGCGCAACGGCGAATTCCGAAAGCTGAAAAAGGAACTGATGTCAAAACGCTTTGACCTGACGGTCGTCAACGCGAGATTCTATCTGCACAGCCACTTCTGCGCGAAGCTGGCGAAAAAGCAGGGCTCGACCTGCGTCGCCATCGACCACGGCTCCGCGCATATGACAGTCGGCAACCGCCTGCTCGACGCGCTCGGCGCACGGTGGGAGCACTTTTTGACATGGCGGCTGAAAAAATACTGCAAGCGTTATTTCGGCGTTTCCCGGGCGGCCTGCGACTGGCTCCGCCACTTCGGCATTGCGGCGGAGGGAACGCTTTATAACGCCGTCGATCCGGATGAACTGACGAAAGCGGCGCAAAGCCCCGTATGCGACTACCGCGCCGAGCTCGGCATACCCGAAGGCTCCGTCGTATTCGCCTACGCCGGCAGGCTCGTCGAAGAGAAGGGCGCGGCGCAGCTCGCGCAGGCGTTCCGCAAGGCCGATATAAACGGCTTGTTCCTGCTCTACGCCGGCGACGGACAGCTTCGCGAAGCGATAGACGCGGAGGCGAAAGCCGACGGGCGCATAAAGACGCTCGGAAAGCTCGACTTCCCGCACGTCGCGGCGCTGCTGAAGGCGGCGGATATCTTCTGCCTGCCCACCGTTTACCCGGAGGGATTGCCGACCTCACTGCTCGAAGCCGCGGCGGTCGGCGACTTTATAATATCCACGACCTACGGCGGCGGACGCGAGCTTGTTCCGGACGGCACCTACGGCATACTGCTCGACGGCAACGATCCGGACGAGCTTGCGCAGGCGATGGCGACCGCGGCGGCGGATCCGGAATACCGGCAAAACGCAGCGGAAAAGTGCCTGCGTCTGCTGCACGAAAACTTCACCTGGGAGCGCACCGCGGGAAAGATCGCCGCGCTCGCGGAGAAAGGCGGCTGCGAATGAAAACGCTTTTTGTTATCCGCGCATACAACGAGGAAGGGAGCATCGCCCGCGTTGTGGACGGTCTGCGCAAGGACTATCCGCAATACGATTACGTCGTGATCGACGACGGATCATCCGATTCAACCGCGGATATCTGCCGCAGAAACGGATATAACTTCGTCAGTCATCCCGTCAATCTCGGGCTCGCCGGAGCGTTTTATACCGGTATGGTATATGCCGCCGAACACGATTACGATTACGTCGTCCAGTTCGACGGCGACGGACAGCACAACGCCGAATACGCCGCAGATATGCTCAGGCTCGCCGAAGACGGAAACGATATCGTCATCGGATCGCGCTATGTTACTGAAAAGAAGCCTCACACGATGCGTATGCTCGGCAGCAGGCTGATCTCTTTGGCGATAAAGCTTACGACCGGCAAGCGCATCACCGACCCGACCTCCGGACTGCGCGTTTATAACCGCAAAACCGTGCTCCGCTTTATCGGATCAACCACGCTCGGACCGGAGCCCGACGCCGTGGCGCTGATGATGCGCAAGGGCACTAAGGTCGTGGAAACACAGGTCAAGATGAACGAACGCTTTGCCGGCAGGAGCTATTTCACGCTTTTGAGCTCCATCAGGTATATGACGCATATGTTCGTTTCCATACTGATTTTGCAATGGTTCAGGAGGGGTTAATATGTCGCTTGTTCTGAGGATCATACTCATCGCCGTCAGTCTGCTGACGCTCATTTTCGTTTTCGTCAAGATACGCAAATCGCAGTTTTACGTCAGCGATACGCTTTTCTGGCTGTTCTTCTGCGTGTTTCTGCTCGTGATAGGCATTTTCCCGCAGATACCCTCGTTTTTCGCGAATCTGATAGGGTTCCAGGCGCCGTCCAACTTCGTCTTCGTAGCGATAATCTTCCTGCTGCTGGTCAAGATGTTCCTTATGTCCGTCAAGCTCTCGCGGCTTGAAGATAAGCTCAGCCGGCTTGTGAGTCGCCAGGCACTCGACGAAGGAAAAACGCGAGAAGCGGAAAAAGCCGACGCTGCCGAATAAGCTTATAAAAGCATATAAAAAGCCCCCTCGCACGGGGGCTTTTAGTTTTGTTGCTATTTATCGTTCCGCAACGGCGGCGACTTCTCCGGAGCGCACTTCTATGCGCCCGCCTGTTCCGGCGAAGGCGTTGCTCACGCCGAGCGGGAACGAACGCGAAAGCGAAACGCTTTCGCCGTCGTACTTCGTGCCGCGGATACCGACTTCCGCGCTTTCGCTGAGCGCGAAAAGCGAGATCGAGCCGGTTTCGCCTGCGCCGAATTCAAACGCGCCGGCGATGATGAACACACGCGTTCCGCCGCGTTTCAGCATGGCGCGGCCGCCGCGCGAACGGACGTAGGAAAGCAGCTGGATATTCGCGAGCGAATGCGATACGCGCTCCCCGCCGAGCCCGCCGAGGATGACGAAGTTTTCGTATCCGCGGCGCAGTCCCTCCTTCAGCGCGAAGCCGACGTCGGTATCGTCCTTGACGACAGGCAGCGTGATGATCTCACCGTCGAAATCCGGCTTCGCGGCGGAGTCGAAGTCCCCGACGATCACGTCCGGAACGATACCTGCGGCAAAGAGCGGAACGTATCCGGCGTCCGCGGCTATAACGAGGTCGTCCGCGCCTTTTTCAAACGCGAGGTCGCCTTCCGCAAGGCCTCCCGCGCCTACGATAAAACACGTTTTCATATCATTCCTCCGGCCGCGCGACCGCAGACGCCTTTTTCTTCTTCGCCGCGATAACGAACAGCACGCAGGCGGCGACGACGGCGCCGCCGGTGACGCACGCCATGGCGGTTATCTCTCCGCCCGTCAGCGCCGACAGACCGGTAAAATCGAACTCGCCCGTCTCGGCGTTCTGAAGCTTGCCGAAAATGCTGACAACATCGAAAACAACGGCGCCCGCGATAAGCAGCCATCCGATGAGCTTGTAGATCCTGCCGCTCACGCTTCCGCTTTCGCCGCGCACGAGTCTTACCGGCTCGACGGAGCGGAAGTCGAGCAGAGATCCGATGTAATACGCCGCGATGACGAGGACGATGGTTTCGGGGATCATATAGGTCGCGTTATAAGCGAACGAATAGATCAGCGCCGCGGCAGTCGGGATCGAGAGCCCCGCCCAGACGGTCGCTCCGGATATAACGTGACAAACGTAGCGCAGAAGGCATCCGAGAAGCGCTCCGAGCGCGAGCGCGGTATTCTGCTTCTTGAGCTTCCTGAAAACGCCGGTGAAGCCGATCACCGCAAAGGCGAGGACGTAGTCCAGGATTATTACCGCGAGTATCGAATACCACGTCGTGACCCACGACAGCACCTTCAGTCCGAGCAGCTGCTGGATGCCTCCGTAAACGGCGCCGGCGGCGAGACCCCAGCCGACTCCGTTGCGGCAGGCGATTATCACTATCGGCAGCATCGAAGCCATCGTTATGCTTCCGCCGTAGGGCAGCTCCAGCAGCTTGAGCAGCGACAGCGCCGTCGCTATCGCGATCATAAGCGAAGCTTCGATCAGCTTGCGTGCGTTTGTTTTTTCGTTCATTGTGTTTTCCTCCTTGTGGTTTCGCGGGGGGGACGGTAAAAAGAAAAGCGGCGCTCCCGCAGGAACGCCGCGTATCCGCGCCGTCTCGTCTTCCTACGATGGTGTGAGCCAACAGGTTCAAAGGGTACAATCTCAGCAGGCGCCGCTGCGGCGCCTACGCCCCTGACGATGACCGTATTATACCATCGTTTCACGCACTTGTCAAGTGAAATCGCGCTATTGACCGCGAACTCGGAACGTGGTATAATACCCGTATGGACGAAAAAACGGCAAAGCGCAGACGGATACTAAAGGTGCTGCTGATCCATGTCGGTGCGGCGGCGCTTTTTGCGCTGTGGCTTTTTCTGACCGGCTGCCCGCTTTACAAGCTGACCGGCGTCCCCTGCCCCGGCTGCGGGATGAGCCGCGCGCTGTTTTCGCTCGCGAAGCTCGACTTCGCGGGAGCGTGGTATTATCATCCGCTGGTCTTCTTTCTGCCGCTGCCGCTGCTTTATCTGATACACCGGAAAGAGTGGAAGCTTCCCGGCGGAAAACGCGCCGCGATCGCCGTCGCCGCCGCGATCGGGATTGCGTTGCTCGCGGTCTACGTTATACGCGCACTGACGCCCGGAAGTTTCGTTTATACGCTGATTATTGTGGACTTCTTGGTATGAATGATCTTACAGAGCAATGCAGCATACTTGCCGAAGATTTTGATGAAGAATACCGCAGAACAAGATATAAAGAAGACTGGTTTACTCCGGATTTTTATCATATTGCAAAAACCTGGGAAGGAGTTCTTAACGGCAGTAACTGCATAATCTATCGTAATCCGGATGAAATGAATTTCATTAAAGAAAATGATATAGCCTGGTATAATTCGCTGAAAGAAGCCAATGTAGAAAGTCTTGTGCTTTTCCCGCTTAAGTCCGGCTACGAGCTTTTAGGCTATATCTGGGCTAACAATTTTGATACTGAAAAAACAATGCACATTAAAGAAACTCTGGAGCTTACAACCTTCTTCCTTGCTTCAGAAATTTCCAGTTATCAGATGTTTGATAAATTCAGAATTCTAAGTACTGTAGATTTGCTTACCGGTGTACTTAATCGTAATGAAATGAAT
>JAFRVI010000038.1 GCA_017438525.1 Clostridia bacterium | reverse complement strand
GCTGCGCTCGCTGATTAAGGATCAAATTGCCGAAGGCAATTTGAATATATTCAAATCGGCTTCGCCGATTTGCTCCATAATCAGCGCCGAAGGCGCGACTTCATTAGCCGAAGGCGTCTTCATTTTTCATTAGCGGGCATCGCCCGCGTCTTCATTGTAAAACTAAACGGGGCGATATCGCCCCGTTATTTTTATTTTACGTCCTGTCTTATTTCCATCGGCTGCTCGAGCTCTTCGGGATGGCGCAGGTAATGATCGAATAAGCGCAGGCAGCGTGAAAAAACGTATCCGGAGCAGATGCGCTCGTCAACGGTGAAGGTGACGTTCATCGTGCGCACCGTCTTCTCGACCCCGTTCCTTCCGACGACCGGCGTGAACTCGCGCTTGCCGAGCGCCAGGAAGAGACTGACGTTGCCGTTTTCATAGAGGTGGTGCTTGACGCTTCCCATGCCGAGCGACGCCATATTCGTCAGATACATCGAGGAGTGGAAGGGCGATATGTTGAGCAGCGACCGCGGCAGCATACCGCGCCTGTCGAGGAAGAAGATGAAGCGTATCGCGCCTGAGATCATGAAGTTCGGCAGATGGAAGACGAGCTTCAGGAACTTATCCGTGCCGGAGGTCGTTTGCGCCTTCGCGGCGGCAGCGCGCATGTCGTTTATCGCGTCGGAGACCCTCTTGGTGACGGTGAAGACGTTGTCGCCGTTCTCGTAATAGAGCTTGACGATGTCCTCGCGGGGATTCTCGGGTCCGAACTCGGTCAGTATGTTGTAGCAGACGCTGATATACTTTCTCGCGAAGATGCGCCTGCCGATGACGAAGCGGTTGAGAAACGGCTTCTCCGCCATAACTCTGCCCATCGCCGCCATGATGACGCTCATGTGCGAGATCTCGGGGCATTCGGCGCGCTTTTCCTTGACGTAGCGGTCGAGCTCGGTCATTTCGATATTCATATCGGCGAAAACCATGGAGTCGACGCGCCTCGGCATAAGGTGCGGGATCGCGTAAAACAGCGGGTCGAGACTTTTTATCTTTCTGCCGTCAGATCTGTGTCCGAACATTGTGGCACCTCCGGTAGTGCGGTTACGGTTTATTGTTTCATATTATACTATGTTTCCCGAAATTTGTCAAGGATGCGTCGGCGCCGGCGCTTTTTCAAGCGCCGGCGTCGGATTGGGGTAAATTGTACGGTGTCAGCAGACGCCCTGGGCCTTCATCGCCTCGGCGACCTTCAGGAAGCCGGCGATGTTCGCGCCCGCGACGAGGTCGCCCGCGCAGCCGTATTCGGCGGCGGCGGCGACGGCGTTTGCGTAGATGTTCTTCATTATGCCGTGCAGTCTTTCGTCGACCTCCTCGAAGGTCCAGGAAAGGCGCAGGGAGTTCTGGCTCATCTCAAGTCCGCTGGTGGCGACGCCGCCGGCGTCTGCGGCCTTCGCGGGTCCGAAGAGGACGCCCGCGGCCTTGAAGCACTCGACGGCTTCGGGGGTGCTGGGCATGTTCGCGCCCTCGGCGACCGCGAAGCAGCCGTTCTTGACGAGGACGGCGGCGGATTCGCCGTCGATCTCGTTCTGCGTGGCGCAGGGGAGGGCGATGTCGCACTTGATCGTCCAGATGCCCTTGCAGCCCTCGGTGTAGGTCGCGCCCGGAACGCGCTTTGCATACTCGGAGATCCTGGCTCTCTCGACCTCCTTGATCTGCCGCACGACGTCGAACTTGATGCCGTCGGGATCGCAGACGTAGCCGTTGGAGTCGCTCATCGCGACGACCTTCGCGCCGAAGGACTGCGCCTTCTGGCAGGCGTAGAGGGCGACGTTGCCGCTGCCGCTGATGACGACGGTCTTGCCGTCGAAGCTCTTGCCGGCGCCCTCGAGCATGCACTTGGTGAAGTAGCACAGGCCGTAGCCGGTCGCCTGCGTTCTGGCGAGGGAGCCGCCGTAGGTCAGGCCCTTGCCGGTCAGCACGCCGACGAATTCGTTGCGGATGCGCTTATACTGACCGAAGAGATAGCCGATCTCACGCGCGCCGACACCGATATCGCCGGCGGGAACGTCCGTGTCCGCGCCGATGTGGCGGCACAGCTCGGTCATGAAGCTCTGGCAAAAACGCATGATCTCGCCGTCGCTCTTGCCCTTCGGGTCGAAGTCGCTGCCGCCCTTGCCGCCGCCCATCGGCAGACCGGTCAAGCTGTTCTTGAAGACCTGCTCGAAGCCGAGGAACTTGATGACGGAGGCGCATACGGAGGGATGCAGACGCAGGCCGCCCTTATAGGGGCCTATCGCGGAGTTGAACTGCACGCGATAACCTCTGTTGACCTGCACCTTGCCGCTGTCGTCAACCCACGCGACGCGGAACTGCACGAAGCGTTCCGGCTCGACGATGCGGTCGAAAACGCCGGCGTCGATCAGATCCTGACGCTTGTCGGCGACGGGGGAGAGGGATTCGAGCACCTCGCCCACGGCCTGGAGGAACTCCTTTTCGCCGGCGTTGCGCTTCGCGACGCGGTCATAGAGCTCCGCAAGATACGCGTTTTTGATTTCCATAGTATTCTTCCTTTCTTGAGGGCGTCCCGCGGCGGCCTTGCCGCCCGACCGGAAACACTCATTTTTATAGACGAATTATAGCACCGTAGCGCCCGATATGCAACATTTTTTTGCGCGCGGGTTGATTTTTTGTCAAATATGAATTACAATTAGATTATGGCGAAAACTTTTTGTGTTTAATGCGCTGAAATGTTAAAGCGCTTTGAGCGCGTTTCGATCCTGAACGGAGGCAAAAACTTGAACGGAATAACCCTTATCGGCGAAAAAGTCTTCCTGCTGAACGGCACGGAGCTTAAAAAGGCGTCGGAGTGTCAGCTCGACGCGGAGGCGGCGGCGTCCGGCCGCATCGCGGACCGCATTCTGGCGGCGCACGATACCGGCGACGGAAAGCAGCTGCGCGTGAAGTTCGACGCGATGACGAGCCACGACATAACCTACGTCAGCATAATCCAGACGGCGCGTATCAGCGGCCTGGATAAGTTCCCGATACCCTACGTGCTGACCAACTGCCACAACAGCTTATGCGCCGTCGGCGGCACGATTAACGAAGACGACCACCGCTTCGGGCTCTCCGCTGCGGTGAAGTATGGCGGCGAGTTCGTCCCGCCGCACGTCGCGGTCATTCACCAGTATATGCGCGAGACGTACGCCGGATGCGGAAAAATGATCCTCGGCTCCGACAGCCACACGCGCTACGGCGCGCTCGGCACGCTCGGAGTGGGCGAAGGCGGCGGCGAGCTCGTCAAGCAGCTTCTCGGCAGGACCTACGACGTCGCGAAGCCGGAAGTTATATGCGTTTATCTCAAAGGCGCGCCCAAGGCGGGCGTCGGCCCGCAGGACGTCGCGCTCGCGATCATCGGCGCGGTCTTCGAGAACGGCTTCGTCAAGAACAGGATAATGGAGTTCGTCGGCGAGGGAGTCGGCGCGATGAGCGCGGAATACCGCTTCGGCGTGGACGTCATGACGACGGAGACCACCTGCCTCTCGTCCGTCTGGCGCACCGATGAAAAGATAAAGGAATACCTGACGGCGCACGGGCGTCCGCAGGACTATAAACGGCTCGATCCCGCGCCCGCGGCGTGCTACGACGGCGCGATAGTCGTCGACCTCGACAGGATCGAGAATATGATCGCGCTGCCGTTCCACCCCTCCAACGTTTTCACGATAAAGGAGCTGAACGAAAACGCCGCCGATATCCTCGCCGCGCAGGCGGAGAGCGGCTGCGACCTGCGCCCGCTCGTGAAGGACGGGCGGCTGACCGCGCGTCAGCATATAATCGCCGGCTGCGCGGGCGGCGGCTACGAAAACCTCGCCGCCGCGGCCGATATACTCGAAGCGCTCGGCGGCAATCACGGCGAGCTTTCGCTCTATCCCGCGAGCCAGCCGGTCTACGCGCGGCTGATGAAAAACGGGATCGCGGAGCGGCTCATCGCGCAGGGCGCGGTGCTGAAGACCGCCTTCTGCGGCCCCTGCTTCGGCGCGGGCGACATCCCCGCGAACGGCACGCTCTCGGTGCGGCATACCACCCGCAACTTCCCCAACCGCGAGGGCAGCAAGCCGGGCGAGGGGCAGTCGGCGTTCGTCGCGCTGATGGACGCGCGCTCGATAGCGGCTACCGCCGCGAACGGCGGGCGGCTCACTCCCGCGACGGAGCTCGGCGTCCCCGAGCGCGAGTACGGGTGCGAGTTCGACGCGTCGAGCTACGATAAGCGCGTCTACAAGGGCGTCGGCGCCGCGAAGCCGGAGACCGCGCTCGAGAAGGGCCCGAACATCGCCGACTGGCCGGAGATGGACGACCTTGCCGAAAATATGCTTTTCCGCGTCGCCTGCGCGCTGTGCGACGGCGTCACCACCACCGACGAGCTTATCCCGTCGGGCGAAACATCCTCCTACCGCTCCAACCCGCTGCGGCTGGCGCGCTTCGCGCTCTCACGCAAGGCGCCGGACTACGTGCCGGAATGCGAACGCATCTCCGCGCTGACCGCGGATGAGATAAAGCGCGACGTGCCTCAGTTCGATCCGGCGACCACCCGCGTCGCGAGCATGCTCGTGGCGGTGCGCCCCGGCGACGGCTCCGCGCGCGAACAGGCGGCGTCCTGCCAGCGCGTGCTCGGCGGCAAGGCGAATATCGCGCGCAAATACGCGACCAAGCGCTACCGCAGCAACCTCGTCAACTGGGGAATGCTGCCGTTTGAGTTCGAGGATACCGACTCGCTCGAGAAGGGCGACTACGTTTATATCCCGCGCGTCCGCGAGCTCGTCGCCTCCGGCGCGGAGGAGATACCCGCCGCCGTGATAAGAAACGGCGAACGCCGTGAAATTACCCTGAACCTGCCCGCGATGACGGCGCAGGAGCGCGATATTATCCTCGCCGGCTGTCTGGCGAACTATTACGGAAAGGGGAACGCGTGATGAAAAACAAGCTTCGCCTCGGAGTCGGGATCGAGAAGAGCTGCGCCCTCTGCGCGCATTCGGCTGATACCGCGGAGGAGGGCAAGTGCCTCTGTGTCAAAAAGGGCTTCGTCTACGCCTCCGACGTCTGCCGCAAGTACGAATACGACCCATTCAAGCGCGTGCCGATCCCCGCGCCGAAGATGCAGGAGCATAATAAAGAAGAGTTCGAAATATAACGGAACGCCCGGGCAGCCCCCTCAGACGAGGGGGCTGTCTTATTTCGGGCAACGCCCGAAATAAGACGGGGGAGGGAATCTCTGCGTCGGCGTAGGGGCGATTTTGATTGCCCGCGCATTGCCGCGCCCGCGCCTGTCATCCCGAGCGCAGCGAGGGACCCCACACCGTAAGAAGACGCCTTCGGCGTCAGTTTAGAGTTCAGAACTATGATGCGGCTTCGCCGCAGTTATGAACTGCCTTCGGCAGCGTTTAAGGAACAAATCGCGAAGCGATTTGAACGATAAGCGTTCGCCGAAGGCGAACTCATAACTCGCGCGAAGCGCGATCATAACTCACAACTCCTCGCGTCGGCGGGGCACGGAGGCGGATATGG
>JAFRVI010000037.1 GCA_017438525.1 Clostridia bacterium | reverse complement strand
GTAAACCCTCGCGTCAGCGAGGTTCGGGGGATTCCTCGTCGGCGCATTCGCGGCTCCTCGGAATGAGGGAATTCACCGCAACCCGCGCATTGACGCGCAAGCTGTAGGGGCGATTACCAATCGCCCGCGCATTCACGCGAACGGTTTTCCCTCCCTCCGTCATTTTTTCCGCGAAAAAATGACACCTCCCTCGTCTGAGGGAGGCGTCCGAAGTTTAACGGAAACTCAAAAGCGCAGAAAAGACACGCTTTTACTTCAGCTCAAAGAACAAGGTCGCTTTATTGCTCACTCCGTTCGGAACGGCGGCGACGAGGCGGTATCCCTCGGCGGCCTTGCCGTTGACGAGCTCCTCGAGGGCGCCCGCGTCCTTCAGCTCGGCGATGACGACGGCGCACGCCTTCGGCGCTTCGGGAGCGGCTTCGGCGGCGGGAGCGGCGGCCTCGACTACCGGCGCGGCGGCTTCCACGACGGGAGCGGCGGCCTCAACGACCGGCGCGGCGGCTTCGACTACGGGAGCGGCGGCGACGGGCGCGCCGCAGTTGAGGCAGAACTTGTGGCCTTCCTGGAGCGGATTGCCGCACTTGGCGCAGACCGGACCCGCGGGAGCGGCGGGAGCAGCGGGCGCAGCGGGCGCGCCGCAGTTGAGACAGAACTTGTGACCTTCCTGGAGCGGATTGCCGCACTTCATACAAAATTTAGCCATAAATATCCTCCTTATTCGCGGCGCAGCCGCGTTTATCTGTATATATGTATATTATAACAAGATCGCGTATTTGTCAATACCGAAAAACGCGGAGAAACGAGCGGCCCCTGCGCGTGCAAAGGCCGCTCGTTCAAAAATCAGACTATTCTTTCAAAGACCATCGTCGCCTGGATGCGGTCGCCGCCGAGCATACCCTTGCTGCCGCCGTTGGAGGTGGTGATGGTGTGCAGGCGGTAGCCCTTGGCGGCCTGCGCGTTGATGCACGCCTCGAGCTCGGTCAGGTTGCCGGAGCCGGTGCCGATGAATTTTTCCTTCAGCGTGACCTGCAGCACGACATAGTGCAGGTTCTGGCCGGAAGCGCCGGAGAAGACGGACTTGTCGGCGTAGTCGACGGTGATGCCGGGCGGGGAGTAGGACGCGAGCGCCGGCTGCGGAGCCGGCTGCGGACGCGCGGGCTGCTGCTGGGGAGCCGCGGGCTGCACTCCGGGCGCGGGCTTGCCGCATTTCAGACAGAACTTCGCGTTGTCGTCCATAGACGATCCGCAGTATACGCAGAATTTAGCCATAATTTGCCTCCCGTAAATACTATTGTTCATACAAAAATAATATATGAAAAAACGGCGCTTGTCAAGAACAAAACAAGCGCCGTTATTCTTTATCTCACTCCGCGACGATCGCCGCCCAGCCGTTGAGCTCGTCGGTGCGCAGGACGGTCAGACCGTTCGCTTCAAGCGCGCCGCGGACCTCGCCCGCGCGCTCCGCGATGATGCCGGAGCAGAGGAAGACGCCGCCGGCGTTCATGTGCGCCTTTATCTCCGGCGCCATGCGGATGATGATGTCCGCCACTATGTTCGCGCAGATGACGTCGAAGCGCCCCGCGACCGCGGAAAACAGGTCGGAGCGGTAGGTCTTCACGCTCACGCCGTTCTTCTCGCAGTTGCGCTTGGCGGTCTCCACGGAGATGCCGTCTACGTCGCACGCCTCGGCGCTTCCCGCGCCGAGCAGCACGGAAGCGATCGCGAGGATGCCGCTCCCGCAGCCGACGTCCAGCACGGCGCAGCCGGGGCGGACGAGCTTATCCAGCTCGCCGAGGCAGAGGCGGGTGCTCTCGTGAGTGCCGGAGCCGAACGCCATTTCGGGATCCATCTTCAGAATTATCTCGCCGTCCTCCGGCTCGTAGTCCTTCCACGACGGCACGACGGTTATGCGCCCGCCGGTCTTCACCGGCTCGTAATACGCCTTCCACGCGTTCGCGAAGTCCTCCTCCGCGACGGGGTTGAAGGAGAGCTCGTACTCTATGCCGTCGGCGGCGAAGCGCTCCTTTATGAAGCCGGTCACGGCGGAGAGGTCCTCCGTTTCCGGCAGGTAGAGGTGTATGATCGAGAAGCCCTTGTTGCGCTCGGCGAGCTCGCGGTCGATGTAGTCCATGCGCATTACCGCGGCGGCCTCGGCGATGTCGGAGCAGTCCTCGACGCAGATGCCGCCGTCGTACGCCATCGTGAAGACGGCGGAGGCGGCTTCGGTGTCGGCGGTCTTCACCCGCGCGGCGACGTCGGTATAGATCATTTGCTCCTCCTTCTGCGCAGGTCGGCGCGCGCCATGCAGATGACCGTCTTCGCGTCGTTTATCGCGCCGGTCAGCGACTGGTAGAGCGCCTTGTCGAAGGGCATATAGACGGTGTCGAGGAACTCGTCCTCGTCCGGTCTGGCGGCGCCGCGTATCGCGTTCTCCGCGAGGAACATGTATATGCCCTCGTTGGAATATCCGGGCGTGGGGTACATTATGCCGAGCGGGATGAACTTCTCGGCTGTCATGCCGGTCTCCTCCATCAGCTCGCGGCGGCCGCAGTCCTCGGGGCTTTCGCCCTCGTCGATCTTGCCGGCGGGGAGCTCCAGCACTTCCTCCGCCATCGCGTAGCGGTACTGTCTGACGAATGCGACGTTGCCCTCGGCGTCGACGGCGCATACGCATACGCCGCCGGGGTGCTTGACGTAGGTGCGGCCGGTCTCCCTGCCGTTGGGCAGGCGCGCGCGGTCGCTCATTACCTTAATGAAGCCCGCGTCGTAGACGCATTCGCTCGAAAGCGTGACCTCGGTCATGTCGACCGGCTGTTCGGCGGGGGTGACGATTTTGTTTTCGCCGTCCATATCGGCAGCTCCTTTCTTGGCAGGCGAGGGGGCTCGAGGCGCCTCCGCTCACCTGAAATTACAGAACGTATATTCGCGTTTTTCGACCGTTTTCGTTGAAATTTTCGGCCGAAAACCGTCGAAAACGCGCCGTATAGGGCTTTAACCTGTTGAAAACCCTGTTGAAAGTGTGAAAAATTATTTTTGACCGGGAGAGGCGGTTTTACGGAGAGTAAAGGGCGCGAATTTGTCATTCCGAGGAACGAAGTGACGAGGAATCCCCCGGGCGAACGCGGCGTTACAGAAACAGCTTTTTCTCCAGATACGCCCTCCAGCCCGGGATGGTGCCGCAGAGGATCAGAACGAGCCCTATCAGCGAGAAGGAACAGACCGGATAGAGCGACCAGGTGAACATCCGCGTTCCGAACGTGATGCAGAGGAAGAACTCTATCAGCATATTCGACAGACCGATGACCGTAAGCAGTATCCCGATCTTGAGCAGCCTGCGCCGCTTGCCGAAGCGGAAAAGCAGAACGCTCGCCGTCGTCAGCAGTCCCGCGAGCATCGTGACCGGGAAGGCGAACGAAAGGAACCAGCTTCCTCCGGTATAAAGGCAGATATATAGCAGATATCCGCAGGCGAGCCCGAATCCGATCGGCAGGAATATCAGCGGCTCGCGCCGCTCGAACCAGAACGGGAACAGCACCGCGAAATAGACGAGCGCGCAGGCGAGCATGACGTAGCCCGACCAGCCGACTTTATGAAGCGTCGTTATACAGTATATGAAGGCGGAAAGACTCACCGCGACCAGCAGCGCGGTCAGAAACGCGAGTATCGGATAGCGGCGGGTCTTCGGCGGGGCGGGATAGCGTTCGGGATAGGTCGGCGCGGCGGGCGCGGCTTCCGCGCCGTCGGGATCGCGTACCGGCGTCCGGCAGAGCGGGCAGGCGGCCGTTCCGTCGGCAAGTCTGACTCCGCATTTTACACAGTACATAGTATACTCCTGAAATAATATTGGCGCGGGCGCGCGAAAATGCGCCCGTTCAGTTCGAGTTGGTTTCTATCGCGACCGGCACTTCGAGCTCCACGAGGCGCGAGAAGAAGCGGCGCTCAAGCTCGGGCTCGCGTATGTTGCGTATCATATTGATATACGTTTCGTTCCCGAAGGTCGCCACGGAGCAGTTGTTCGGGTAGCTGCGCTGCGTGCCGATGATGAATTCCATGCGGCGCACGAAGGGCGCCATCGGCTCCGGCACGCGTATTGCGCCGAGATTCGAGAGGTTGATGCAGCCCATCGATTCGCCGCGGCGGTCGTATATCAGCCGCATTATGAAGCTTTTGACCGGCAGCGGCACGGCGCGGACCAGCGGTATCTTCTGCGGATTGACGTTGGCGGCGATGCGCCCCGCCATGCGCTGCGGAGTCGCCTCCGCCTTCAGCTGCGCGGCGATAACGGAGCAGAGCTCCCCGAGGGTGTAGTCGCCCATGCGCGGGTCGACCCCGGGGTTGAGCGTCAGCACGAAGTTGCGCAGCGTGCGGCTGCCGTAAAAGGCGCGCAGGTTTATCGGCACGGTTATTCTTACCGGCCTTCGGCGCCGCCGATCCGGGCGGCGCTCCGCCTGGATCGCGAGTATCGATTCGGCCATAACGGCGGCGAGGAAAACGGTCACCGTCGCTCCGTATTCGTGCGCGGCGGCCTTCAGCGCGTCCGTCGGCGCGATTCCGGTCGTGAGGTGGAGGAAGTTCTGCTCGCGCGTTCCGCGCAGCCGCAGCGCGTCGGATTCGCGGTCGTCGAGCGCGACGCCGTTCGAGAAGCGCGGGAAGCTGTCCTCCAGCTCCTCGGGCAGCGGCGCTTCGTCCGGGTCGAGCACGCCCTCCTCCGCGGGTATATCCGCGCCGTATTTAAGCTTCAGATAGCGCGCGGTCAGCGTTTTCAGATAGATCATGCCGCCCGTTCCGTCGGTCAGCGAGTGGAAAAACTCGACGGCGATGCGGTTTTTGAAGTATATGACGCGTATGCAGCAGGTCTTCAGCTCCTTCTTCTGCATCAGCGCCAGCGGGAAGGCGAAGTCCTCGCGCACCCGCGGCGGCTCGGGCAGCGCCTCGAGGTAGTGCCAGAAGACGCCGGTCTTCAGCCGCACGTACATGGAGGGAAAGCGCGGCATAAGGTCCGCCGCCGCGCGCTGCAGCAGCTCCGGATCGACCGGCTCGGTCAGCGTCGCGGAAACGCGGAAGACGTTGCTCCAGCGCGTATGGCTTATGGCGGGGAAGATCAAGGCGGCGTTGTCCAGCCGCATCCAGTTTTTACTCATATCCTTCGGATTCCGTTATCCTTTCCCGTCGTTTTCGGGGCGTTAAAGCACGTCGATCATTTTCTCTATCGCCTTGCCGTCCGGCACGACGTCGCTGTTGTAGTCGAAGGACTTGCAGAACGCGCTTATGCGGTCGTACTCCTCTTTCAGCGTGCGCGCGAGCATAAGGTCGCAGTCGTCGGAGAGCTTCGCGAAGGTGCGCTTGTCCAGCTCCTTCTCGCCCACGGCGAGCAGGTCGGCGTAGTGCTGCAGGCAGAGCTGCGGCTGCAGCGTGAACGCCTTGCGGAAGTCGTCCTCCGTCTTATACATCCGCGTGAACTGCACGAGCAGGTTGCGGAAGTTGAAGCCGACGCTGTCGCAGACGTAGCAGCCGTCGTGGAAGGCGCGCGCCTTCTCCGCCTTCTTCTTCGCGGAGGCGGAGCCGCCGAAGAGCGAAAAGCGTATCTCGTTGCAGTGCGACTGCAGCATCAGCGCGACGGGCAGCCGCTTGCCTATTGAAACGAGCCCGGCGTAGTGCTTCTCGCAGAAGCCCTTTTCGTTCGTCTTTATGCGGATGTCCGGCTCCATCATCGCCGCGCCGGAGATGTAGTCCAGCGCGCGGTCCTCGAGCTTCCTGCGCAGGCGGCAGAAGGGGCAGCCGTCGCTGTCGTCGAAAATTTCGCTTATCGGGATGGTGCAGATGTCTTCTTTCATACTCTTACTCGCCGAACTTGCCTTCCTTGCGGAGCTTGGAGGCGAGGGTGCGGTAATAGATGAACTCGCCCGCGTACGCGCCCTCTATCGAGGGGTCCGTGATGCCGAGCAGCTCGTCGACGGTGACGAAGCGGTAGCCGCGCTCCTTCAGCGCGGGGATTATGCGGACGTACGCCTGATAGGTCGATTCGTACAGGTCGTGCGAGAGGACGATGTCGCCGCTCGTGACCTGGTTCATGACCTCGTTATAGACGTGGTCGGCGTCCTTGTATTTCCAGTCCTGCGGGTCGACGTCCCAGATTATCGCGGGTCTGGCGAGCGCCTGCAGCAGCTTGGTGTTCATTATTCCTCCGGGCGGTCTGAAGAGGTAGGGCCTGACGCCGCAGATCTCATAGATCATATCCTCTTCGTCCTGCAGGTTCTGAATCGCGCCCTGCGTGTCCTTTACCCAGCTGTAGTCGTGGTGGAGCGTGTGAAGGCCGATGGTGTGGCCGCGTTCCGCGATGTCCTTGAGCACCTCGGGGTTCGCCTCGACGAAGTCGCCGACGACGAAGAAGGTCGCCTTCGCGCCGTACTTGTCGAGCAGGTCGAGCAGCTTCGGAGTTACTGTACCGCTCGGTCCGTCGTCGAAGGTGAGCGCGACGACCTTTTCCTTCTTCGGATCGATCGGGTTCGGCTCCGGCGGCTTATACTTGTCCGGCAGCTCGAAGTTGAGGCCGTAGTAGATATACTTATACTCGATCGTGACCGCGTCGCCCGCCTTGACGGAGGCGCCGACCGGCTCGTCAAACTCGACGCGGAGGCCTTCGCCCGTCATGAAGACGTTGTCGGTGAAGGGCTCCTCGATCTCGAGGAGCGCGCCGAGGACGTCCTTGTCCTCGAGCTTCGCGGCTATCTTGGCGGCGAGCACGGTCTTGTAGTCGTAGTCGTCCTTGAAGAGATCGGCGGCGACGTACTCCGCGCCGGTGGAGTTTATGACGGCGTAGCGGCGGCTGAAGCTGCCGTTGGCGTCGCTGCCCTCGCAGACGTGGACGTCCGCGCTGACGGTGTAGGTGGTGAACTGCTGGAAGGATTCCGCGTCATAGCTCATATCCAGCGTCGCCTTGTCCTTTTTGGAGAGGCGCTTCTCCTCGAGCAGTCCCTGAAGCTGCCGGCGGAAGTCCGCCTCGGTGTCCTCGTAGTATTTCTTCATCCCTTCGGGCATCTTCTTGGCGTCGAAGTCCGGCTTGAAGATGCGGATGTCGTAAAAACGCTGTTCTTCGGTGTGAGTTATCGACGCGATGTTGTTCTCGATGGAGAACTCGTCCTTCACGTCCGCGCCGTCGAGCGTCTGGCGGTTGGAGATAACAGAGATCAGTCCGATTATAAGCGCGACGACCGCGACGACCGCGACGACGGCTATCACGAGGCGCTTTTTGCGCACCCGGACGCGTTTTTTGGTATGTGTTCCGGCCATGTTTTTTCCTCCTTGCAGAAACTCACAATTCCACAAATACTATTATATCTGTTTTTTTTGATAATGCAAGATGAAAATATGTTGACAGACACAGCGAGGGAGAATAGAATAGTAAGGAAAAGCGGTTAAATTTTACGGAAATACCCGCGGAATTTAACATATCGTTAATAAAACAGCGTTATAATCGTTCCGAAAAGGAGTGAGGGCAATGCTTGAACTGAAGAATATAATAAAAACCTACGACGAGGGCGAATCCGCGGTCGAGGCGCTGAAGGGAATCAGCGTCAGCTTCCGCGAAAGCGAATTCGTCGCGGTGCTCGGCCCGTCCGGCTGCGGCAAGACGACGATGCTGAACATCATCGGCGGCCTCGATAAATACACCGACGGCGACCTTTTCATCGACGGCGTCAGCACGAAGGAATACGCCGATCTCGACTGGGATTCCTACCGCAACCATTCCGTCGGCTTCGTCTTCCAGAGCTACAACCTCATCCCGCACCAGAGCGTGCTTTCCAACGTCGAGCTCGCGCTGACGCTTTCCGGCGTGTCGAAGGCGGAGCGCCGCGAGCGCGCGCGTAAGATGCTCGAGAAGGTCGGGCTCGGCGACCAGGTCGGCAAGAAGCCGAACCAGCTTTCCGGCGGCCAGATGCAGCGCGTCGCCATCGCGCGCGCGCTCGTCAACGATCCGAAGATAATCCTCGCCGACGAGCCGACCGGCGCGCTTGATACCGAGACCGGCATCCAGCTTATGGAGATACTCAAAGAGATCGCGGAAGACCGCCTCGTGATAATGGTCACCCACAACCCCGAGCTCGCGGAGAAGTACGCCACCCGCACCGTCCGACTGCTCGACGGACGCATAACGGACGACACCGCGCCCTTCGACGCCGAAGCGGAGCTGAAGGCGGAAGCCAAAGCGGAGGCGAAGGCCGACCGCAAGGCGCGCCGCGAGCAGAAAAAGCGCGCGAAGGCGCATTCGATGTCCTTCGCCACGGCGCTTTCGCTTTCGCTGAAAAACCTCTTCACGAAGCGGGGCCGCACGATACTGACCTCCTTCGCCGGAAGCATCGGCATCATCGGCATATCGCTGATCCTCGCGATGAGCCACGGCGCGACGAACTACATCCACCGCGTCGAGAAGGATACCCTTTCCGGTTACCCGATAACGATAGAGAAGCAGTCGGTGGACGTCGCTTCTCTGCTGGAGAGTCTGCGCGGAACGCGCGGCAAGCCGGCCGACCGTCCGCTCGACCGCGTATATTCCTCTAATATGATGAGCGATATGCTCAAAACGATGCTCAACGAGGTGCAGACCAACGACCTTAAATCCTTCAAGGCGTTCGTCGACGGCGGCGAAAGCGGCCTGCGCGAGCTGACGACGGATATCCAGTATTCCTACGATATAGACCTCAATCTCTACAACACCGACGGAGCGGGCGGGGTCACCCGCGTCAACCCCTCCGCCGTCTTCGACTTCATGGGTATGAACACGATGGCGCAGACCAACCCCTTCGCCTCCTCCGGACTGTCGAATTCGAACGTCTGGCGCGAGATGATGGGCAACCGCGAATTCATGAACGAGCAGTTCGACGTCATCTCCGGCAAGATGCCGGAGGCGTACGACGAAGCGGTCATCGTCGTCGACGAATACAACCGCGTCAGCGACTATACGCTTTACGCCCTCGGGCTGAAGGACTCCGCCGAGCTTGAGCGGATGTTCAAGGCGCTGATGAACGGCGGCGAAATGCCGCAGACCGAGGAGAAGGAGTATTCCTACGACGAGCTTGTCGGGCTGAAGTTCAAGCTGATGCTCAACTGCGACTACTACGCGCGGCTCGGCGACCGCTGGGTGGATATGTCCGCGGACGGCGACTTCGTCGCGAAGGCGCTCACGAACGCCGAGGATATAAAGATCGTCGGCATCATCCGCCCCGCCGAGAACGCGCTCGTCACGATGCTTCGCGGCGGCATGGTCGGCTACACCCACGAGTTGACGGAGCACCTGATAAACAAAGTCAACGAGAGCGAGATAGTCAAGGCGCAGCGCGCGGATCCGGAAACTAACGTGCTGAGCGGAATGCCCTTCACCAACGGCAGATTCGATATATCCGCGCTGCCGGAGGAGCAGCAGGCGTACCTCGCGGGGCTTTCCGACGAGGAACGCGCCGCGGCGATAGCCGCGCTTTCGGCGGCTTCGGGCGACACCTACGAGAGCGTTATGCGCAAGATCGGCGGCGTCGACCTCGACACGCCCTCGCTGATAAATATCTACCCCAAGGACTTCGAGTCGAAGGACGCCATCGAGGCGGTCATCGCGGATTATAACGCGAAGATGGGCGAGGGCTACGAGATACGCTACACCGACTATATCGGCCTGCTGCTGACCTCGGTGACGACGATAATCAACGCCATCAGCTATATACTCATCGCGTTCGTCTCCGTCTCGCTCGTCGTCTCCTCGATAATGATCGGAGTCATCACCTACATCTCCGTGCTGGAGCGCACCAAGGAGATAGGCATCCTGCGCAGCATCGGCGCGTCGAAGAAGGATATCTCCCGCGTCTTCAACGCGGAAACGCTCATCATCGGCTTCACCGCCGGAATGATGGGCATACTGATAACGCTCCTGCTGCTGATACCGGCGAATATCATACTGAAATCGCTGACCGATATTTCCGGTCTCGCCGCGCTGCCGACCGCCGGAGCGGTCGCGCTCGTCGCGGTAAGCATGCTGCTGACGCTCGTCGCGGGGCTTATCCCGTCTCGGCTTGCGGCGAAGAAGGACCCCGTCGAAGCGCTGCGGACCGAATAAAACGTGATCAAAGAGGCGAACGATATGATAAGGATCCTCCGCACCGTCACGCTCGGAACGTCGGTCACGATATACTGACGCCGCGCCGAAGCCGCCGCCCGCCGCGGGGAGCTGTACTCCGCGTCGCCTTCCTCGCCGCGGTATATCGCTTATTATGAAAAATCGCGCCTTCGGGCGTGCAAATCAGGGATACGCCGGTCTTGAAAAAGAACTTTTCGCGCCGGCTGCGTTGAAAGCGCCCGGAATACACAAGTATTCCGGGCGCTTTCGCCTTGCGCGCCCTTTTTCTGCCGCGCGTTTTTTATTATTGCCGCCTTCTCCGGCGCCCGCGGCGACGCGGCTCCGTCCGTTCCGCCCGAACGCGCCGCGCCACGTTAGTATCGCGTGACTGCCGTGTGATAAAATCAAACGCATAACGGACGGCGACGGCAGGATAACCGTTGCCGATGCGGGCGGCGTACCGCGCGTTGCGACGGGCCTTGCCCCGCGGGATCGCAGCGATCCCGTGCCGCCGCGGCGGACGCTTTGCCGCGTTCATAAGCTTAAAACCGCCTGACAGGGATGCGTAAACGGGGTCATGACCGCTTTTCGCGTCCTGACAGGCGGTTCTTTTTTGCTGCGGCTTCGAGCCGGCGTTTGTGGAGCGTTAGACGCGGGTGTTATGATAGGTGATAAGGGGAATTATGTTCCAAAGCATGTTTCCCGAATCATTTTCGGAATAACTGATGGAGGTTTATATGAAAGTCAAAGTCAACAGCATTATGTCCGCCTTGTTAATTATCACACTGCTTTTCGGGCTTGCGCCTCCGGCGTTCCTTACCGCATCCGCGGCGGCGGGAGACGGGGAGCTGGAGCTCGTGACGACGGTCTATGAGCACCGCTTTGAGAGCAATCCCTTCGAGGAGGGCTGGGAGACCGAAGACGGCGACGGCGACGGCTACAAGTGGGAATACTTCGGCGACACGAGCTATTACCACAACAGCAGAGGCGTCATCGGCTCGCGCTCCGCGGCGCCGGGCGGGCAGCCGCTCGACCCGAGAAACGTCATCTACACGCCCGGGATCAATATCCCGGATGAAGGCGAAACGGTCGTTTCGCTCTGGGCGAGCGGATTTGCCAGCTCGGTCTATGACGAGCATTTCCGCATCGGTTTCTGTTTTGAATCCCAACCTGATACGCTTAATCTGCTCGGCAGCGGCGATTTCGTCACGGATGAGTATTGGCGGCAGTTCAGCGTCACCCTGCCCGAGTCGACAAAAGGCAGAAAGGTCCGGATCTTCATCCGGCATCACAATTCCTACGACCGGCTGCGCCTTTGCGTGGACGATCTTTCGGTCACGAATACGCTTAAGATCCCGAAGCCCGCGTTTTCGAATTACGCCTATAAGTTCGATTTTGAGGACAATCCGTTTTCGCACAACTGGCGGCATAAAGACCTCGACGGCGACGGGTATTCCTGGGAACACATCGGCGATTCGGAGATCGCGCACAGCGGAAGCGGCGCCGCCTCCTCCGCGTCGTATATCAACAGCACCGACCTTGAGCCGCGAAACGATCTGATAAGTCCGTCGATACGCGTGCCGTCGACGGGTGTCAACGTTATCGGCGTCTGGGCGAGGGGCTTCGACACCAACGATTACGACGAATGCTTCCGGTTTTTCTATAACGCCGGGGACGGAGATACGTGGCTCGGCAATCTGAGAATAACCACGAATTACTGGAGATACTATTCCGTCGTGCTGCCGGATCATCTGAACGGCAAAGAGAGCATCTTCGGGATCGAGCATTATAAAACGCGCGGAAAATTCGCCCTTTACGTCGACGATTTCGAGCTGATAAACTACACTTCCTATCCGAAGGGAACGATCTACGCCAACAACTTCGAGACCGATCCGTTCAAAAACGGCTGGGGCAAAGCTGATATGGACGGCGACGGTCACGGCTGGAAATACAACGGAAGTCGCAACGACGCTTACAGCGGCACCGGCGTCGTGTGGTCCGCGTCCCACGAGCCGGGCGTCGGCCCGCTGTCGCCGAATAACCGCCTGATCAGCCCGGCCATCGAGATCCCCGCCGCAGGCGTGACCACGATCAAGGTGATGGCGCGGGGCGATTACCACATAGATTTCGCCGAGCATTTCATATTCAGCTACGTTATCGAGGGAGAGGATCCGATCCCTACGATTTTCGGGAACGAGGATTTCGTCACCACTGACGAGTGGCGGGAATACTCCGTGATCATTTCCCCCGACGACCCGGTCAGAAGCAAGCTGCTCGGCAAAAAGCTGCGCATCGTCATAACTCACTGGAAATGCACCGATCAGATGCGCCTGCTCATTGACGATTTCACCGTCACAAACAGCTCCGGCGCGCTCAAGGGCGACTTCAACCGCAACGGCAAGATCGAGGTCGACGACGCCCTCGCCGCGCTGCGTATCGCCGCGAAGCTCGCCGAGGCGTCGGGCGACGATCTTCTGATCGGCGATATCGACGGCAACGGCAAGATCGAGGTCGACGACGCGCTGGCTATCCTGCGCGTCGCGGCGAGGCTCGCCGACCCGAGTTCACTGTAAGGCGGCGACAGGCGCCGCTCCGCCGGATATCAGGATAAGAATAGCTTGTTAACCATTCTCATCATCAATCGGTTTTATTTTAAAGGAAGAAGGGGATAAAAATGAAGAGATCAAAAAGATTGCTGAGTCTGGTGATTTGCCTGCTGACTCTCTGCGGCGTTCTGCAGATTTGGCCGGCAGCATACGCGTATGAGATCACGGATCTTTACGCGGCGAGAACGCTGCCGGAGGCGGGCGCGGCTCCGGTGAGCACGGGTACGCTCATCTGCTGTTATGATGACGATACCGGCCTCTATCCTGAGGGCGAGCCGGACGAGAACGGCCGCGCGGAGATGGAGTTCACGCCGATAGATCCATTTATCCGTCAGATCGTTATCAGAGGATTCACCAAGCCCGCACTGGGAGGCGCTGTTGAGGAACACACGACCGCGTGGGCGGACGCAACTATGTTCGGAGCCGAGTATGAGACGGTGAGCCAAGGATGGTTTACGAACGTTGGTTTCAGCCCGCTGGCGAAAACTTACACCTTCCTGGGAAACACGAATTATTTCAGCGAAATCGTCGTTGCGCCGAAAAACGGCTACAGCTTCGCAGCGGATGCCACCGTTACGCTTAATGATATAAACGGGAACGAAGTCGCGCTTTCGAAGATAGAACGGCGCGGCGACGGCACGATAATGCTGCGTACAGAGGTCTTCTTGCTGAGTGAGAGTATTGAAACGGTGCGTATTTACGATTTCGTTCCGCCGACACTCGGCTTGCGGGCGCAGGCGTGCCGTCCGCGTATCAGCGACGGCGCCGAATTCAACGACATTGCATGGTTCAACGTCACCGACGGCGTGACTATGGATGACGACGACTGCTTTGAGGCGGGCAAGATCTATTATCTTATGTTCACTGTTAAGGCGGCAAGCGGCTGGTATTTGACCAATGACACCGTTGTGGAGGTCACCAGACAACGCTCCTTTACCCGCGTCGATTTGAAAGACAGCATATATCTTCCCGGACCAAACGTCATCGTCTGCTCAAGCGAGAATATGCCCACCGCCGTACGCTACACGAATATACAAATCGGCGGATACAGGGCGCCGGTCGTCGATCAGAACGCGGGAGACCCTTCGGATATATTGATACCCGGAGATAACGGGCTGATAATAGCGAGGGCTTTCTGGTCGGACAGCAGCTGCACTCCGCTGCGCACGACCGATAAGTTCCGCGCGGATGAAAGATACAGTCTCTGCGTTTATGTGGACATAGAGAACGGCTATTTCGACATCAACAGTCCGTTCGATCAGGTCAGGTTATATGATCTCCACGGCGATGAGGTTCCATTGCAATGGGAAGGCGCCGGCGATCACGCGATCGGGTATGAGCCCGGCACGGATAATTACAGGTTCTGCACCGAGTTTAGCTATCCGGTCAACGTTATCGCGCCGAACAAGACGGAGCTTTACGTCACCTTCGTTAATAACGGACATGGCGAAACGCCGCCGGAGCAGATCCTGCTTTACGGTGTGACGGCAATGAAGCCCTCGGATCCGGACGAGGATGGCTGGTACTTCACCGGCTGGTACAGTGATCCGGATTGCAGCGATCCTTATTATTTCAGCACGCCTGTGACGGATAATCTGATTCTCTACGCCGGTTGGGAGGATAGCTCAAACTTTATAGAAGGTGATATGGACAGGGACGGCGAGATAACGGTCGCTGACGCGCTCGCCGCGCTGCGTATCGCTGCGAAGCTCGCCGAGGCGTCGGGCGACGATCTTCTGATCGGCGACATCGACGGCAACGGCAAGATCGAGGTCGACGACGCGCTCGCGATCCTGCGCGTCGCGGCGAAGCTCGCCGGCCCGAGTTCACTGTAAGGCGGCGACAGGCGCCGCTCCGCCGGATATCAGGATAAAAATAGCTTGTTAACCATTCTCATCATCAATCGGTTTTATTTTAAAGGAAGAGGTAAAAAATGAAGAGAACAAAAAAAGTGCTCACTCTGCTGCTTTGCATGCTGATGCTGGTCGGTATACTGCCTTTGGGACAGAGAGCGCGCGCGGAGGAGATAACGAATCTTTCAGCCACGATCACGCTGCCGACCGCCGGTGCGCACCCCGTATTTACGGGAACCCCGGGCGACAGTACGCTGTATACCATACGGGAAGTAAAGTTTTACGACGAAGACCATATGTTGACTGACGCTGATACGTTCGCGGAGGGAAAAACATACAGGGTACTTGTTTGGTTCCGCCCCGTATATTCCGGTTACGAGATACCGGCCGGTGGCACTGCTGTGATAAACGGCAGTTATACCGCCGAGTATCATTCCGCGGTCAGTGACGGTTACGGGACAAAAATCTTCAAATTGTTCTACAAGGTTCCGGCGCCGGAAAATACCGGGACTAAGCTCAATAAGGTCACGGTGTCCGACATTCAGGTCCCGGTCATATGGGATAATCTGGACAGCTCCTTCTCCGTAGCGCCGGAAGCGGCGTATAAAAAGGAATCCATTTATCAGACGATCCGGTGGAGTAAAAAAAGCGGTTCCTACACCTATATATCCTGCGCCGAAGGCGAGATGGTCAAAGCCG
This sequence comes from Clostridia bacterium, assembly GCA_017438525.1. Classification (NCBI taxonomy): domain Bacteria; kingdom Bacillati; phylum Bacillota; class Clostridia; species Clostridia bacterium. The sequence goes on along the minus strand of JAFRVI010000037.1, from coordinate 1,320 downwards.
GCGAGATCTATTGCGCCACCATCCTGCTCAGATCAAAGGACGACCGGCCATTCGACGGCAATCACCCCATCACGATCACTGCGAATACCCTTCACGGCACGGACGCGGTGTATCACAAGGTGGTTGATACCCAATATACCCTTCGCAATGACAACATGGTCATAGAGATCAAGCTGTTTTTTAAAGCGTGCATGGTCTATGACTACACGTTCTGCTTCACCAACGCGCCGGGTAAAACTCACGGTATGCCCAAACACGGCGAGCGCGTCTGGGACTATTACGACGTGGTCCCGATAACGCAGGAATCCGATATCAATACGGGTTCACTGAGCTGGTACAAGAGCGGGACGACAACCTATCTGTATCCGCAGGAAACCTTCCAGACCGGACAGGAATACGAGTTGTATTTTTACCTCGTGGACGGCGAAACGGCGATCATCAAACCCGGCACTATCATTGTCTATTATGACGATGCAACGGGTCTGTATTTTGAGGGCGAACTCGTAGCGGATACCTATAACGGCGAGTGTCACGCCTGGATGGAGCCCAAGTTTACGCCCGTGGATCCGGTGATTCACAGCGTAGAACTTGTCAACTTTTCCCCGCCGGAGATCGACGATACCGTGGGGCAGCACGTCACTGTCTGGGCAAACACGAGTGCCGGATATGAGCTTGTCAGCCAGACGTGGCATAATCAGCAGGGAAACACGCTGCCGAACAGCAGCATCTTCGAGCCGGCGACGTCATATTACAGCCAGCTCACAGTCAGACCGCTCAACGACCGCAGCTTTGACAGCAATATCGACGTGACGCTGAAGAATCACAACGGCAACACTGTCGCGATAGACGACGTTCAGCTGCAAAGCGACGGCACACTGCGCATCCGTACGGCGTCTTTCCCGCTGGTGGGATATGCCGATACGGTACGCATATACGATTATGTGCCGCCAACGGTGGGCAGACTCGCCGGCTGGTGCTATCCTAAGATAGGCAGCAGCGCTCCTTATGAATTCAATCAGCTCACCTGGCACAACGCAACCGACAATGTGACCATGTCGGACAGCGACGTCTTCGAAGCGGGAAAGACCTACTACCTGATGTTCACGGTCAAGGCGAAGCCCGGCTATACCCTCGATTCCGATACTCAGGTGCGTATAACTACTCAGTATTCCGGCAACACGGTCGAAACGCACGCTCCCGCTTACTCTTCCGGCGTTCTGATCTGCTCTACCAAGAGTACGGTCGCAAAGGAGAGGATCACCGACCGCGTTAAAGTACATGGATACCGCGATCCCGTGGCCGGCGAAATATCACTCGACG
>JAFRVI010000036.1 GCA_017438525.1 Clostridia bacterium | reverse complement strand
CGTCTGCTTCGACGAACGCGAGAGCCCGCGGCTGATAAAAAAGCGCGGGCTGAAATGCGACGCGGTCTATTTTCACCCGTCGTTCCTCAACGTCAATATGACCTTCAAGCTCGTCCACAGCAGCAGCTACAGCCGTGTGGCACTGAGCCACGACCTGTTTCTGCTGAGACCGTTCACGGACGGGGAGAGATTCGTTTTCCCGCTGTTTGAAGAGCATAAGGACAGCGTGAAAAGAGCTTTTCAAAGAATGGACGACGAGTTGACCATTCAGCCGGACTGGTATTGGTCCTGCAGAAGCAGATCGCATTTTATGGAAATCATTCTCATGCTCGAGAAAACCTACGGGTTTTTCGGGCAGGGCGCTCACGATGAGTCGATAAGCCGGATCGCAGATCCGCATTTGAGAGACGCGGTCGTCTATATCGAGGGCAATTATCAGGAGAGCGTTACGGTGGAGAGTATCAGCAAGGCGGCGTCGATTAACCACTCCACTCTGAATGAGCTTTTCAAGGAGGAGTTCGATACGACGCCGATGGGGTACCTGTGGCAATACAGGGTGGACGTTGCGAAAAAACACCTGGAGTTCACCAACCTGCCGATCAAGGATATATCGCTGCGCTGCGGATTCAAAACGACGCAGCACTTCGTCAGGAAGTTCGGCGAGCTCACCGGCGCCACTCCGGCGGACTTCAGAGAAACGGCGGTCGCCGAGCGCAAGGCGGCGTTCAGATAAAACGCTCGCCGGCGTTTGCTGAACTGCCGAATCGTATCCCGGAGGTGCAGGATATGGCTGAGAAGCGTTCGAAAGCAGGGATTATAGCGTGGATAGCGGTCGCGCTGATAATTGCGGCACTGGCGGCGTTTTGTATATGGTTGCTCCTGTCTCCGTGGGTATACCACAGGGATATGGTGATAACGTCGTTCAGCGCGCAGGATAAAAACGATCTGTGTGCGTGCTTTGGTATTACCGTCGATGACTCTGCCGAGTTTTTAAGGTTCGAGTATCACGAAAGTTTCAGAGAAACCACGTATCATATGAAGATCAAAGTGAACAGCCCTGCGCAGGCGAGGAAAACACTGTCAAACTATTCGAAGCGGGATGGGCAGGAAAAGAAGTCTTTGTCGGGGAAGTATTTCCATACGGATGAATACTGTATCGGGGCTTCCGTTTCCGCCGAAAAATATTATGTCATTATTGAATTTAATGCGGATAGGTTTCTTTCGACCAAAACGTACAACCTGATGCGCGGTTATACCGACAGGCAGATCGCAGCGGGCAATTATGATGAATGGCAGGGGATGTGAAATGACGGAGATTCCCGCAGGTCCGGTAATACCGACGTGGCTGTCGTTATCGCTGGTGCTCGGCTTGGCGATCGCGCTTGTAGTGTTATATCCGGCGCGCAGAAAGAAGAATAAACGGACGTTCGCGATCCCCCTGATTTGCGGGATCGTCAGCGCGATCTCGTTCGCGGTGCCGTTCATAATCGCGTATCCGATCCGCGCAAGCAGTCACGCGCTGTATTCTTCGCTTTTCAATAACCTCTCAGCCTTCATATTGCCTGCCGCGCCGCTGTTCTCGCTGTTGGGGATGATCCTTTCCTTTGCCGAGCGCAGGAGAAACGCGGGCGTGAAGGTCTTGTGGTATGTGAATCTTACTATTTGCAGTCTTATCTTTTTCGCTTGTGCGGCAATGTGGTGCCTCGCTTCGGTTTGGGCATATGCCTTTGCGGGTGATGATATGGGTAAAAGGACGTTTACTATTGTATTTTTAGCTATTGCAACCTTTGCGGCTGTCGTTCTTGCCTTTCTCGTTTATTTCCTGACGAAGGGGCAGTCGGTGGAGATAACGGTCGGCGGAGAGAGTCTTTCGGTCGGACATACATTTAATGGCGATAATTACACAGTGGTGTGGGAGTGCGACGCGGGCTCGCTTTCTTCCGCAAGCACCGGTTCGGAGTATAAAGCGCCTTGCCAAAGCTCCTATTATCTCTATGCCGGTCTGAACGAAAACGTAATATGGTCGCCGGAAGATGACGACGGTTTTTCTTATCCGACCGCGACCGTGCGCATACGGGTATTCAAATACAAGGATGATCGACGATATCACAAGTGCGATAATGAGATCTATACAGATACCGTGACTGTATCGATCCGCGACGGAAGGCTGACGGAGGCGGAGAAGCGCGCTTTCGGCAATCCGGTCCGCGAGGGCTCGGACGATTGGCGGCAGATCGTATCTCCTTTCAGACAAGGGCATTATGTGGTTCTGCGTTACCGTTACGGGAAACCTTTGGTTTCGCCGGAGCGGGTCTGCTGGCAGACGAACGCCGTTTCGCTTTGCGCTGCGACGTTTCAGGATGCGCCCATATACACGGCATTCGGATATAACCCGCACCGGCTGCTGTATGAGAGCGATACGGTTTGCTATGATTTCAAAAAATTCTGCGGCGCCTATCTTGACGACAGCGACCCCGAACAGTATCCGGCGGTCATAAAGATAGAAGCTTTCAAAGAAAATGCGGACGGGAACCGTTCTGACGCCGCTGCGCTTACGATAACGTATTATTATGCCGATGAATCAAAGGGATACGAATTGTCGTTTTGAATTGACGCATAACGAGGAGGGAAGTTCGGCGAGCTCAACGGCGCCACTCCGGCGGATTTCAGAGAAGCGGCGGTCGCCGAACGCAAGGCGGCGTTCAAATGAAAGTGAAACGAACACAAGGAAGGCAATATGAAAAAGCACGGCAGAATGATTTCTTTAATACTTACTGCGGCGCTGCTGCTCTGCTGTCCCTCGCTGCTGTGCGCGTGCACGAAGGAGGTGCCGCCTGAGCGCGTGCCGTATCTCCCTGCGGAGAAAACGTTTGCATTTGAGGGGCCCGACATCAAAGCGTCCTACGTTGCAACTTATGAATGGAATGAAGATAACTGCGTTGTGTATCTGTCAGATCCGGCAGCGGGTATAACGAACCTTGGAACGCTCACATTCAAAAAGGTCGATGAAACCACCTTCGCACTTACCCACTCTTTATATGGCAAAGGCGCCGATGTTGTGAATTATTCCTACGGCTTTATTTTCGACGAGTCCGGTCGATTGAATTTGGTGGGAAGCGGCGCTTCCGGCGGCGCGGAGTTCGAATATGATGATGACAATACGATAAACGTCGTTTCCGGCGGCTCGCGATATGAAAATAACAATTGCAGAGTAGTGCTCGACCGCGAAAACAAGACCGCGACACTGACAAGAGACGAGAACGGTGAAATCTTTGTTATGCAGTATGACCACGACGGAAACGTTTGGCCGAAGCACGAGGGCGTAGAGCGCGAATACGTCAACGGCGGAGACCTGAAAAAGCTGCTTATCGATGGCGTCGGCATAACGGATACGGAGTTTTCGGGCAATGCGTTCACCGAGAGATGGCAGCGCCTGGCGGATAAGATTATCGATTTGAGGATGTTCGGTTTTTGTTCGATCGAATTGTGGCGCGACGGAGGCATTCAGGACGTATTCGTTGCTGTGGCAGTGACGGCGTTGGTGATATGAGCGCCTTGTATACGCAGATGTTTTGCTGCTTCGTCAAAGGGGGATTATTATGAAAAAGAAATATATCGGCGTATTTTCCCGTATATGCGGTGCGTTCAGCGTGCTGCTGTTTGTATTTTTGTCCATATTTATCTATATGTTGGCTTCCGGTTCGATCCCTCGGTGGATGCTGGGAAACACGGTGATCTATGCTTCGGCAGCGGCAGCTGTTTTTTCGATCACAGGCATCGTGTTGTCTCTTGTTGAACGCAGGATGAATACGAAGGTCAAGCCCTTTTGGTATATGAATCTGTTTGAATGCTCTCTGACTTTTACGGCCTATGTTTTATGGTGGATTTTTATGATGCTCGCTGCTGAAGGTGGATATTCCGGAGAAAGGGAAACCGTGAGACTGATAATGTTTATCATCGCTCTCGCTTTACCCGTTATCCTCGGTGCAGTCGTGTATCTTGCGGCAAAATGGCTGTCGGCAAAACCGAAGCCGGCAGAGAAGGAGCCAGAATGAAAAGAAGCATAGCCGCGATCCTGTTGTTGGCGCTTGCGCTGTCGCTGACCGGATGCATCGGGACCGTCGTTAATTTCGGGGCGCCGGTGCGGAACGACAAAGAAACGGTCAAAACAGAATACGGCGATGAGTTTATCATATCAGTAGTTGTGAATGATTTCCCATCGCAGAAAACCATCCTGACCGCTTCGCATAGTGGCCAGGATGGCGAATTGCTATCTATTCGCGCCGAGGGACATGATTCATACTATGCTTATGAGAAATACGACTATTATGATATTGTCGAGAATCCGACGGAGATAGTGGCGGAATACAAGGATGATGATCTGAGAGCTTATCTCTTCAACTGGGGAATGGTATACTCGTCGGACGGAGGCGTTACGTTTTCCGGAGTGGCAAAACACGAGTATAACGCCCGTGCATTGGAGGAGGACGATGTTGGACCGATTCTTTCAAAGCTGGGGATCAGATTGTTCGACGGTCGTACGTATAAGCCGGAATCGGTGCTCGGCAGATCGCTGCTTTCGATAATGGAGGAGTATGTTTGGTTCGACGAGACCGTATATGACGTTGATGATACGGGCAGAGAGATAGTAAAAGAAGGTCGGTATCACCTCAAAAAAGCAAGGTCGGAAAACGAAGAACGAATAGACCTTGTTATCGTATTTGAGAATGATATCGCAACGGAAGCGTATATCACAAACGCGCTTAGTGATTAGTTGTATCAGCAGTTCCAAGGAGGCGACATTATGAAAAAGCACGGCAAACTTATTTCTTTTATACTTGCGGCGGCGATGCTGTTTGCATTGCTTCCGACCGGGATCATCGCGTCCGCCGAGAGCGTGAACAGCGGCAAATGCGGCGATGATCTGACGTGGGAGCTTGACTCCGACGGCAACCTCACCATTACCGGCACCGGTGATATGTGGGACTATCTCGCGGACAGCCAAATCCCGTGGGGGCGCGAGGTGAAAAGCGTTTCCATCGGCGAGGGCGTGACGACAGTCGGCGACTGCGCCTTTTACGAATGCCTCGAGCTCGCGGAGGTGAGCCTGCCCTCCACTATCAAGAGGATAGGCTTCGCGGCGTTCTGGAGCTGCGTCGCGCTGACGGAGATCGACATTCCCGACGGCGCGACGGAAATAGGCAACGCCGCGTTCGCCGAATGCGTATCGCTCGCGAGCATAAGCGTCCCCGACAGCGTGACGACCGTCGGCTCCGGCGCGTTCGATAATACCGCGTACTACTGCGACTGCAAATCGAACTGGGAAGACGGTATGCTCTATATGGGCAAATGCCTGATAAGAGCGGATTACTACGATGTCGGCGGCGTCTGCGTGATAAAGGACGGGACGGTCGGCATAGCCACCGACGCGTTTTCGTTCTGCCGAGAGCTTACCGGCGTGAGCATCCCGAAAAGCGTCAGGGTTATCGGCGAATCCGTGTTCGGCTACTGCACCGCGCTGACGGACGTGACGATACCGAGGGGCGTGACGGAGATAAAGCACGGGCTGTTCCTCGGGTGCACCGCGCTGACGGAGGTCGACATCCCGGACGGCGTGACGAGCATAGGATACATAGCCTTCTGCGACTGCGCTTCGCTGGAAAGGGTGAGGATCCCCGCGAGCGTGACGGGTATCCGCGACGACGCGTTCCACGGGTGCCCCGGGTTGACGCTCGAGGTCTATGAGGGCAGTTACGCGCAGCGTTTCGCCGAGGAGCAGGGTATCCCTTACCGCCTTTTGACGAGCGGCCCCTGCGGCGACGCGTTGACGTGGGAGTTCGCGGACGGCGATAAGCTCGCGCTCGTGATAAGCGGCGAGGGCGCTATGTACGATTTCGGCGCGAACGGCGCGCCTTGGGGAAACGGCATAACGAGCGTTACCTTCGGCGAGGGCGCGGAAACGATAGGTGACTATGCATTCGCGTTCTGCGGCGGCTTGACCGACGTTATCGTTCCGGAAGGCGTGACGAGCATAGGCGAACAGGCGTTTTACGGGTGCGGCGCTCTCGCGGGCGTGACGCTTCCCGAAAGCGTGACGTTTATAGGCAGCCGCGCGCTGCCGAACCGCAGCAAGCTCGTTGTGCGGGTTTATAAGGATTCATACGCGCACAGTTACGCGGTCGAAAACGGATATAAATACGAGCTCATCGGCGCTGCCGCCGCAAAAGGCGATCCGGACGGCGACGGTGAGGTCACTGTTTCCGATGCTCTTTCCGCGCTGCGCGTGGCGGCGAAGCTTGCCGAGCCGACGGACGACCTTCTTGCCGCCTGCGATATCGACGGCGACGGCGAAATAACGGTTTCCGACGCGCTTGCCATCCTCCGCGTCGCCGCGAAGCTCGCGGACGCTCTATAAGCCTTCCCCTTGAGGGGAAGGTGGCGAGAAGGGCAACGCCCTTCGAGACGGATGAGGTGTAGCCGCGAAGCTGACGGATTCGCTGTAAATCTGGGATGTAATAATACATAAACCGTGTTGTTGCCGTAATTTGTCACTGACAAATTGCGGCAACACTTGTTTTATCACCGCATCCTTCTTGCCGCGTTGGCGGTTTCGGGGGCGATAGTATACTTTGCGGCAAAATGCCGTCAGCAAGACTCATAAAGCCGGTTTTGTTATCTGTGCGTCATTTTTGTTATCTGTGCGTAAGTTTTTTCCCAAAACCCGTTGACAAAAAATGGGGGTGGTACTATAGTTGACAGTGAGGCGTATCAAGGAGGCGATACTATGAAAAAGCACGGCAGACTTCTTTCTATTATACTGGCGGCGGCGATGCTGCTCGCCCTGCTTCCGACCGGGATCATCGCGTCCGCCGAGATCGTGAACAGCGGCAAATGCGGCGATGATCTGACGTGGGAGCTTTACGATAACGGTCTCCTTACCATTACCGGCACCGGAGAGATGTGGGATTATTATTCGTTGAGTGTGAAACCGTGGCAATCAGGTTCGCAAACTTGTGTTATTGCCGAAGGAGTGACGAGGATCGGAGATTATGCTTTCGAGCGCTGTTTTAATTTGAGAAGATTGAGGGTACCGTTGAGCGTTACGAGTATCGGAAAGAGAGCATTCGCGAGCAACTATGCTCTGGTTCTTGAAGTATATGAGGACTCGGCGGCACATCAGTACGCAGTCGACGGCGGTATACCTTTCCGCGTCGTGAACGGAGCCGCAGGCAATGCGTGCGGCGATGATCTGACATGGGAACTTGACGAAGACGGGAAGCTCACCATCACCGGCACCGGCGATATGTGGGATTATTCAAAAAACGTAGCGCCATGGGACACTGCGCCGAAAGCCGTTACTGTCGGAGACGGCGTGACGAGCATAGGAAGTTGGGCGTTTGCGTTCTGCGCGAAGCTGGAAAGCATAAGTCTGCCTGACGGCATAACGAGCATCGGTGAACGGGCATTCTGCGAATGTACCGCTTTGTCCGGCATAAGCATACCCGATACCGTTACGAGCATTGGCGGAAACGCATTTTCCCTCTGCGCCGGACTGAAGAGTATTACGCTGCCGGACAGTGTGACGAGTATCGGCCGCAGTTCTTTCAGTTACTGTGCCGATCTGGCGGATGTAACGCTGCCGAAAGGGCTTACGGTAATTGAAGAAAGTATGTTCAGGGGCTGCAGTGCCATGACGGGCATAGAAATGCCCGACGGTCTGACGCGTATCGGCGATTTGGCGTTTTACGGGTGCGGCGTTATGAAAGACGTATATCTTCCGGATAGCGTGACGAGCATAGGTGAATATGCGTTCGCCTACTGTACCGCTCTTGAAAATATTGTCTTACCGGCAAGTGTAAGCAGCATCGGAGCTCAGGCGTTTGCCTACTGTGAGAGCTTGAAGAACCTGACGATACCCGACGGAGTCACGGTTATCAATGATCGTACATTTAAGGATTGCACCGCTCTTAAAACAGTAAGCGTACCCGGGAGCGTGGAGGAAATCTACGATTCTGCATTTTCAGGTTGCCCGGCTTTGACTCTCGAAGTGTATGAGGATACGGAAGCGTTATTGCACGCGATATCCAACAGGATACCGTTCCGTTTCGTGGGCGCAGCCGTAAGCGGCAAATGCGGCGATAATCTCACGTGGGAGCTTGATGAAGAGGATAATCTTACTATCAGCGGCACCGGCGATATGCGGGATTATGATTATGAGAGCGGTTACGCGCCGTGGAGAGGGACTCCGAGAACCGTTACGATCGGCGACGGAGTGACGAGCATCGGCACGTCGGCGTTCTGGGAGTGTGTCGGCTTGACAACTGTAACCCTTCCCGAAGGATTGACGCGCATTGGTTACGGTGCGTTTATGTACTGCCCCGCTTTGAAGGAAATAAACATACCTGACAGCGTGATAAGTATAGGGAATAGGGCGTTTGAAAAAACAAGAATATTTGATGATCAGTCGAATTGGGGAGACGGCGTGCTGTATATCGGCAATTGGCTGATAAAAGCGACAGAGAGCATATCCGGCGACTTCACGGTAAGAGACGGGACGATCGGCATAGCCGATCAAGCGTTTGATCACTGTGTGGATCTGACCGGTTTAACTCTTCCCGACGGCATAAGAAGCATTGGCAGTTTCGCTTTCGCCAGCTGTCGTAATTTGGCATGCTTGAATATACCGGAAAGCGTTACGACTATCGGTGATAAAGCATTCTTGTCCTGCAACAGTCTGACGAGCATCAATATACCGGACGGCGTTGTGAGAATCGGCGAAAGTACTTTCAACAGCTGCTTCGCTTTGACGGATATATATATTCCCGACAGCGTGACGTCAATTGACCAGGCGGCGTTCTGCAACTGTTCCGGTCTGACGAGTGTGAGACTTCCCGACGGCATAAGGAGTATCAGCGACTATGCGTTTGAAGGATGCGTCTCTTTGACGAGCGTGACGATACCCGCAAACGTAATGAGCATCGGACGGAGCGCGTTCAGTGGCTGCACCGGACTCAAGAGCGTAAGAATACCCGACAGCGTGATAAGCATCGGCAATTGGGCGTTTAACGGTTGCACCGGTCTGACGAGCGTTACTATTCCTAAAAGCGTAAAGAGTATCGAATTCGGCGCGTTTAACGACTGCACCGAACTGACTCTTTCTGTATTCAAGCATTCGATAGGTTATCGATATGCGGTCAGTAACAACATACCTTATAAGTTGATAAACGGAAACGTTACGAAGGGCGACCCCGACGGCGACGGAGAGATCACCGTTTCCGACGCTCTTTCCGCGCTGCGCGTCGCCGCGAAGCTCGCGGAGCCCACCGACGAGCTGATCGCCTGCTGCGATATCGACGGCGACGGCGAAATAACGGTTTCCGACGCCCTTGCGATCCTCCGCGTCGCCGCGAAGCTCGCGGACGCTCTATAAGCCTTCCCCTTGAGGGGAAGGTGGCGAGAAGGGCAACGCCCTTCGAGACGGATGAGGTGTAGCCGCGAAGCTCGCGGATTCGCTGTAAACTTGTCATCCTGAACGCATCGTATGATCCCGCATCTTTTGCGGCGGTCTGCATATTGAATCAGATTCCTCGTCGGCTGCGCTTGCCCGAAATGACTTGCTTTATATGCTCAAAGCCTAATAAATAATAACAAAAAAGGGGAGATCGGAATGTACTGTGAAAAATGCAATGCCAAGCTGCCGGATAATACGAAGTTCTGCACCTCCTGCGGCGCTTACATAGAGTCGCGCAAACACGAGGCACAGGATCCGAACGCGTCGCTGTATCAGGACCCGTTCAGAGGGTTCCCGATGAAATGGCACAAGTTTCTGATATATTTCGCACTTTGGGCGTCCGCGGTGCTGAATCTTGTCTTCGCAACCCGAACGTTAACGCTTGTGTTCGGCGGAAACGCCGACTATTCTGCGGTTCCTAATATCTTCAAGTATATAGACGTTATTTATGCCGTTATCACTATAGGCATCGCGGCGCTGCAGTTCGTTACCGTGGTCAGACTTATAGGACTAAAGCGCGGCGCGCCGCAGCTTCTTATAAAAACATACATCGCGGTCGGCGCTTCCGATGTAATCTACACCATCATAGCTTACGCCATCTTGATCAAACAGTATGGATCGGTGATAAGTTTGCTTTCTCCTACACTCGTGTTCAAGATAGCAATATCCGTTATTATGGTTTGCGCCAACATAATGTATTATAAGAAGCGCGAAGCGCTTTTCGTGAACTGAAACGGTTGTTTATGATTGTTGCCGTAATTTGTCACTGACAAATTACGGCAACACTTGTTTTATCCGCGAAAATCTGCTATAATCGTTATGAAAACACGAAAGGAGCGCGCGATATGGATAACAGAGTACGGCTTTGCGAAGACGGCAAATACCGCTGGGTCTACGAGATGTCGCTTTTCAAAAACCCGACGGTATTCCTGCTGCTCATCAAGATCTTTTCGTTCATCTTCCTCGGGATGTTCGTTCTGATGACGGTGATCGGCATGGGGGATTCTGATTTCTGGTGGAGCGGATTTTTGAGCAACCTCAAGGTATTCGGCATCATCTTTGCCGGAATGATCGTGCTGGTGGGTATCGGCTACCTCATCTACGCCGCGATCATGGGAGGCAAATACGTCGTCGAGTTCGAGATGGACGAGAACGGCGTCAACCACAGGCAGACCGAGAAGCAGGCGAAGAAGGCGCGCGGCATCGGCGTCGCGGCCGCGGTGATAGGCGCCGCCGCCGGACGTCCCGGCACGGTCGGCGCGGGGCTCGCGGCGACGCGCACGGAGATGTATTCCGAGTTCGCGAAGGTGCGCAGGGTCAAGGCGTACCCCCGCCGCGGACTGCTGAAGGTCAACGCCGGGCTCAATCACAATCAGGTCTACGCCGCGCCGGAGGACTTCGAGTTCGTCCGCGGGTTTATAGTTTCGCACTGCCCGAATCTGAAGTGAGGGAAAGGGTTGTCATCCTGAGCGGAGCAGCCGCGGGCTGCGAAGTCGAAGGATCTTGTCGGTAACGTTAATAACAAAAGAAAAAGTGTGCAGTCGAAAACGTGACTTTACCGTTCGTTTTCTTCCGCACACTTATATTTTTGACAAAAACTCGTCCTTAAGATCCTTCGGCTGCGCGTGCTTCGCCCGCTCCGCTCAGGATGACAGATCGACCGCTGCGTTCCGTAAGATCCTTCGCCTCCGCTCAGGATGACAAACCTATCGGCGCTTGCGTTTGCTCACTTCGTTCGCAGCTCGCCGACGGGCGCGGACCAGTCGAGCGGTACGGGGTCGGAGGGGGAGCTTTCGAGCTTCACCTCGCGGCGCTCGGCGCTGCTGCGGACAAAGCCGTCCATTATCTCCAGCACGTGCAGCCCGAGGCGGCCGGAGGCGTTGTTGACGCGTCCCTCCTCGAGCGCGAGCGCGAGCTCGGAAACGCCCATCCCGCGCATATTCTCCACGTAGCCGGAGACGAGCGGAACGTCGTGGAAGTCCATATTCTCCTGTGTGGCGACCTTGACTTCGCCGCCGAAGTTGTTCGGGTCGGGCGCGTTCAGCGAGCCGTCGGTGCCGTAAATCTGCATTATCGGCATCCAGTGGTTCCATACGTCGAAGCTCGTCACGAGCGTGACTATCGCGCCGTTCGCGAAGCGGATCAGCCCCGCGTCGTGCGTGTCGACCTTCACCGGAATCACCTCGCCGCGCCTCGGCTCGCTGCCGATGACGCGGGTGTCGCTGCCGCGTCCGCAGTAGGCGAAGACGCTCTCCGCCCTGCCGAGCATGCGCACGAGCGCGGTGACGTAGTACGGGCCCATGTCGAACAGCGGCCCGCCGCCGTAGTCGTAGTAGAAATCGGGCGAGGGATGCCAGCCCTCGTGCCCGTGGCACATCATGAACGCCGAGCCCGCGACGGGTCTGCCTATCGCGCCGCTCTTTATCTGCTCGCAGCAGGTCTGTATGCCCGCGCCGAGGAAGGTGTCCGGCGCGCAGCCGACGTAAAGCCCCCTGCTTTCCGCCAGCTCGATCAGCTCCTTGCCCTCGGCGTAGTTGAGCGCCAGCGGCTTTTCGACGTAGACGTGCTTGCCGGCGAGCAGGACTTTTTTGTTTATGGAGTAGTGGCTCAGCGGAGTCGTGAGGTTGAGTATCAGGTCGATCCCGCCGTCCGCGAGCATTTCGTCGAGCGTCATCACGCGGACGCCGTAGCGCTCCGCCTTCTCTCGCGCGCGGTTTTCGTCGAGGTCCGCGACGGCGGCGACGGAGACGTTTTTGAACCTGCCCGTGAGGTTATCGAGATAGATGCCGCTGATGTTGCCGCATCCGACTATGCCTATATTCATACCGTTACCTCGCTGCGTAAAGGAATCCGCGGCGCATCAGTTCCCGCGCCTGCGGTATGTCGAAGGTGTATCTGTTGTGCCCGACGCTCAGATAGAAGACGCGCCCCTCGCCCCAGCGCTTCGTGAAGCAGGCGGGAACGTCCACCGGCCCGTTGACGGAGTGGTGCCAGTCGGCGGTGGGGAAGCGGATCGTCGCCAGCACGTTGACCGCGGGGTCGACGTGCAGGTAATACTGCTCGCTCGTTATCTCGAAGTCGTCTATGCCGTCGGTTATCGGGTCGGGGTTGGCGCGGTTCATCTTCACCGTATAGGTGACCTCGCCGCCCGGGTGCGCGACGAACTGCGCGCCGGTGACGAACTGCCACAGGTCGCAGTTTCTGAAGGCGTCGCAGAGCCCCGCGTGGCATCCGGCGATGCCGACTCCGGAGGCGACCGCCTCACTGACGTTCCAGGCGCCGTCGCCGGAGATGTCGCCCATAGTCCAGTCCGGCACGAGCAGGTCGTACTGCCTCAGGTCGCCCTCGTACGCTTTCAGGTCATCCGAACGGTCGACCTCGAAGCCTTCTTTGCGGAGTATCTCTTCAAAGACGTCCGCGACGCCGACGGGATCGTGTCCGTCCCACCCGCCGTAAACGATAAGTGCTTTTTTCATGGTGTTGCCTCCTTGCGTTTCGTTATATCATTATTGAAATCAAAGCTCGTTTTCGGGCCGCGCCTCTTCGGTTGCGGCCGCGTTCCCCTCCGCCTGCTCCGCGCCGAGCTTGCAGAGGCAGGAGCCGGTGAGCAGCAGCGCGCCGGTCAGTATCGTCAGCGCGCCGGAGAAGTTTATCTCGGCGAGGTCGGGATGCGTCAGCTTCATGATGCCGTAGAAGATTCCCGCGGCGGCATAAGCGCCGATGGGGATGAATATCGCGAGCAGTCCGAGCCGGCGCAGCTCGGCGGCTCCGCCGAAGGTGAAGGGCGTGCCGTCCTTCAGCTCGCGCTTGAAGTAGTTGATCGCGAACTTCGAGAGCACCGCCTCGCCGGCGCTGATTATCACTCCGCATATCAGCGCGGTGAGCATGTAGTCCGCGGTCAGCGCGACCGCGCCCCCGTCGAACTTCACGAGGTATCTGTTGACGAAATCGACCATACCGCCGCCGATGATCCCGGTCAGCAGCGCTCCGATCGCGCAGAGCGCGCCGGCGACGATCGAGCAGACGAAAACTATCGTGCTGAGTATTCTGCCCGCTTTCGCGAGCCCCTGAACTGTTTTCAGTGATTTCATGTTTGTCCCTCCGAAAAGGCGTTGATGTCGGCGCCGCGCCGATAAATCCATTTTAGTCCGTGTTTGCGAAAAAGTCAACGGCGTAGCGTCATTTAACGAATCCGTGGCGGGACTATCGGCAGAATGCACAAAAAACCGTGCGCGTTTTTGTGCAAAATCACGATGAAAACGGCGGTTTTCACAACACTATGAAAAAAATATCAAAAAAGATTGGTTTTACATCTTGCAAAAAGTGTGTTATTATAATATTGCTACCAAGCTAACAAGCGCTCACGCGCCGAAATAGGAGGATAATCAATGGCAAGCGTAACCTTGAAAGAAATCTACAAAAAGTATCCCGGCGGAGTTATGGCCGTTTCCGACTTCAACCTGGAGATAAAGGACAAGGAATTTATCATCCTCGTCGGCCCCTCCGGCTGCGGAAAGTCCACCACCCTGCGTATGATCGCCGGCCTCGAGGAGATCACCAGCGGCGAGCTGCTCATCGACAACAAGCTCGTCAACGACGTCGCCCCGAAGGACAGAGACATCGCGATGGTCTTCCAGAACTACGCCCTTTATCCGCATATGACGGTTTTCGACAACATGGCGTTCGGCCTGAAGCTGCGCAAGACTCCGAAGGAGGAGATCAAGCGCCGCGTCGCGGAGGCCGCCCGCATCCTCGATATCGAGCACCTGCTCGACAGAAAGCCGAAGGCGCTTTCCGGCGGTCAGCGCCAGAGAGTCGCGCTCGGACGCGCTATCGTCCGTGAGCCGAAGGTCTTCCTTCTCGACGAGCCGCTGTCCAACCTGGACGCGAAGCTCCGCGCGCAGATGCGCACCGAGCTTTCCAAGCTGCACAAGAGCATCGGCACGACCTTCATCTACGTTACCCACGACCAGACCGAAGCCATGACGATGGCGGACCGCATCGTCGTCATGAAGGACGGTCTCATTCAGCAGGTCGATACTCCTCAGAACCTCTACGACAAGCCGGTCAACACCTTCGTCGCCGGATTCATCGGCTCCCCGCAGATGAACTTCATCGACGCGAAGCTGGACGAGGAGAACGGCACCTACTACGCCGTCTTCGGCAAAGACAGAGACGTCTACCGCCTGAAGCTGCCGGAGAGCAAGAACCGCCGCGACTGCCTGAAGCCCTACATAGACAAGGACATCATCCTCGGCATCCGTCCGGAGCACATCCACGACGAGCCCGAGCTGCTTGAGAAGCACGCCGACGGTCTCCTTTCCGCCGACGTCGAGGTCACCGAGCTCATGGGCGCGGAGATCTATCTCTACGTCAACGTCGTCGGCAACGCGATCACCGCGCGCGTCGACTCCACCTCGCAGGCCCGCTCCGGCGACAAGATCAAGATGGCGATCGATATGAACCGCGTCCACATCTTCGACAAGGAAACCGAGCAGACCATCAGCAACTGACGGCGTATTGCCTTCCCCTTGAGGGGAAGGTGGCGCGCAGCGCCGGATGAGGTGTAGCCGCGAAGCGGCGTCGCCCGTTATCCTGAGGCGGCTTACCGCCGAAGGATCCCCCGCAGACAGCAGAAACGTCGGACACCTCCCTCAGACGAGGGAGGTGTCGGTTTTTGGG
>JAFRVI010000035.1 GCA_017438525.1 Clostridia bacterium | reverse complement strand
CGCCTCACAATCGTGAGGCGGTTTTTTTACATATTGTTTCAGCGTGAATGCGTGGGCGGTCAGGACCGCCCCTACGGGATGCGCTCACTAAAAGCGAGGGATTTTCGGATGATTTGCGGCGCGGAAGGAGGAAGGCAGGGCTGTCTGCCCGCCGACGACGACAAGCCGCAAAGGGCCGAAAATACACGCTTTACACTATCGGCTCAAAATCGGCGGCGCCATGCTTGCACAGCGGGCAGATGAAATCCTCCGGCAGCTCGTCGCCTTCGTAGACGTAGCCGCAGATCTTGCAGACGAAGCCCTTTTTGCCCTCCGTCTGCGGCTTCGGCTTGACCTTGTCCTGATAGTAGGTGTAGGTCATGGTCTCCTTGTCGGAGATGACGCGCGCCTCGGTTATCGAGCAGATGAACATCCCGTGAGTGCCGAGGTCGACGTACTGCTCGACTTTGAGCGACATAAAGGAGTTGATGTACTTCGGCAGGAAGGCGAGCCCGTTATCCGAGCGGAGCGGCTCGCAGTCCGCGAACTTGTCGACGTTTCTGCCGCTGCGGAAGCCGAAGTCCTCGAAGACCTTGAACGGCGCCTCGACCGAGAGGCAGTTGACGTTCATAATACCGGTCTGCTTGATTATGTGGTGGGAATAGTTCTCTTTGTTGATCGTCACGGCGACGCGGTTGGGGGTGTTGGTGACCTGCGTGACGGTGTTGACGATGAGGCCGTTATCCTTTTTGCCGTCGTTTGAGGTCACGACGTAGAGCCCGTAGCCGATCTTGAAGAGCGCGGTAAGATCGTTCTTGTTCGCGGTCTCGTCGCGCTGCGCGAGGTAGTCGCGGCAGAGCTCCTGCGCGAGCGATTCAATCTGTTCCTTGCTCGTTTCGTTCAGCGCGGAGGTGATGTGCACGGTCGTTTCGGTGAAGGAGATATCCTTGCAGCCCTCGAGCATCGCGCGCATCGTCTTCGCGGCGAGCGGCGCCCAGCTGCCGTTTTCGATAAGCGCGACCGTTCTGTTGCGGAAGTTGCGCTCGGTCAGGTGGTGGATAAACTCCTTCATAAACGGGAATATATCGGCGTTGTAGGTAGTCGTCGCGAGGACGATGCGGCCGTAGCGGAAGGCGTCTTCGACCGCTTCCGCCATATCGCCGCGCGCGAGGTCGTGGACGGCGACCTTCGGGCAGCCCTTCGCCTTCAGCTTCTCGACGAGAAGCTCCACCGCCTGCTTAGTGTGGCCGTAGACGGAGGTGTAGGCGACGACGATGCCGTCGCTCTCCACGCCGTAGGACGACCAGACGTCGTAGAGGCCGAGATAGTAGCCGAGGTTTTCGGTCAGCATCGGACCGTGAAGCGGGCAGATGACGCGAATGTCAAGCGCGGCGGCCTTTTTCAGCACCGCCTGCACCTGCGCGCCGTACTTGCCGACGATGCCGAAGTAGTAGCGCCTCGCCTCGCACGCCCAGTCCTCGTCCGCGTCCAGCGCGCCGAACTTGCCGAAGCCGTCGGCGGAGAAAAGGACTTTGTCCGCGCTGTCGTAGGTCATGATGACCTCCGGCCAGTGGACCATCGGCGCGGTTATGAAGCTCAGCGTGTGCTTTCCGAGCGAGAGCGTGTCGCCTTCTCCGACTACTACGCGGCGGTCCGCGAAGTCGGCGCCGAAGAAGTTATTCATCATATTGAACGCCTTGGCGGAGGAAACTATGACCGCATCGGGATAGTTCTTCATAAAGTTCGCGACGTTCGCGGAATGGTCCGGCTCCATGTGCTGAACGACGAGGTAGTCGGGCTTGCGGCCGGCGAGCGCCTCGGCGAGGTTATCGAGCCATTCGTGAGTGAAGTTTTTGTCGACCGTGTCCATAACGGCGGTCTTTTCGTCGATAATGACGTAGGAGTTGTACGCCATGCCTTCCGGCACGGCGTACTGCCCCTCGAAGAGGTCGATCTTGCGGTCGTTTACGCCCACGTAGATTATATCGTCGGTAATCTTTTTCATTACGTTCCTCCGTTAGTTTTTCAAGCTGTGCAGCGGCGCGGGAATGCGTCCGCCTCTGGCGATGAAGGCGCGGGGGGAATACCCGTTTACCTTCATTATCGGACCGCCGCCGAGCAGTCCGCCGAAGGAAAGCTCCTCGCCCGCCTTCTTCCCTATCGCGGGGATCACGCGGACGGCGGTCGTCTTCGTATTGACCATGCCGATGGCGGCTTCGTCCGCGATTATCGCGGAGATGACCTCCGGCGGCGTATCGCCGGGAACGTTTATCATATCGAGGCCGACGGAGCAGACGGCGGTCATCGCCTCGAGTTTCTCGATAGAGAGCGCGCCCGCCTTGACGGCGGCGACCATGCCCTCGTCCTCCGTGACGGGAATGAACGCGCCGGAAAGCCCGCCGACGTGAGATGACGCCATAACGCCTCCCTTTTTGACCGCGTCGTTGAGCAGCGCGAGCGCGGCGGTCGTGCCGCAGGCGCCGCACGCCTCCAGGCCCATCTCTTCAAGAATGCGCGCGACCGAGTCGCCCACCGCGGGAGTCGGCGCGAGCGAAAGGTCGACTATGCCGAACGGCACGCAGAGCTCGTCCGAAACGCGCTTCGCGACCAGCTGGCCCATGCGGGTTATCTTGAACGCGGTGCGCTTTATCAGCTCCGCGACTCCGGCGAGGTCCATACCGGGATCCGCTTCCGCTATCGCGGCGCGGACGACGCCGGGGCCGGAAACGCCGACGTTTATCACGCAGTCCGGCTCGCCGGGCCCGTGGAACGCTCCCGCCATAAAGGGATTATCCTCGGGCGCGTTGCAGAATACGACGAGCTTCGCGCAGCCGATGCAGTCGCGGTCGGCGGTCGCCTCGGCGGTCTGCTTTACGACCCTGCCCATCATCGCGACGGCGTCCATGTTTATGCCGGATTTCGACGAGCCGACGTTGACGGAGGAGCAGACGAGGTCGGTCTCCGCGAGCGCGCGCGGGATGCTCTCGATCAGCGCGTAGTCGCCGGCGGAGAAGCCCTTGTGCACAAGCGCGGAATAGCCGCCGATGAAGTTGACTCCGCAGTCCTTCGCCGCCGCGTCGAGCGCCTTGGCGAACTTCACGGGGTCGGAGCTCTGGCACGCCGCAGCGAGCATCGCTATCGGAGTTACCGAAATGCGCTTGTTGATGATCGGAATGCCGAGCTCCTTCTGCAGTTTCTCGCAGGTGGGAACGAGCTCTCCGGCATAGCGCACGATCTTGGCGCGGATCTTATCGCACGCCTTGTCGATATCCGGATCCGCGCAGTCGAGCAGCGATATCCCCATCGTCACGGTGCGGATATCGAGGTGCTCGTCGCGTATCATTCGTATCGTTTCGAGTATATCGTGAGTGTTGAGCATAATGACTCCTCAGATCCTGTGCATGGAATCGAATATGTCGCTGTGCATTACCTGCACCGCCATACCCGTCTCGTCGCCGACCGCCTTCATCTTGTCGGCGAACTCACCGAAATCGACCGTCAGCCCGGAAATGTCGCAGAGCATTATCATACAGAACATTTCCTGCAACACCGTCTGCGAGACCTCGCTGATGTTCACGCCGTACTTCGCGCATTCGCCCGCGACGCGCGCGAGGATGCCGACGGCGTCCTTGCCCACTACCGTTAAAACAGCTCTCATAAATACCGTCCTTTCGGGGATAGTTTTTTACAAAATAACTTTACCATAAATATGGTGAAATGTAAATACCTTCTTGACAACCCTTGACCGTTTTTGATAAAATTACAAGTATAAAGAAACGCTTCCGGGAGGGCGAAATATGAAGTCTAACGGCTATCTGAAATACGTCAACACGCGTATGGGCTCGCGCAACGAGCCGCGCTTTTCAAACGGCAACACGCTGCCCTTCGCGCAGCGCCCCTTCGGTATGACGGGCTACGTGCTCCAAACCGGCTCGCTGATAAGACGCTGCGAGTTCTTCTACGACCCCGACGCGTACGCCTTCGAGGGCTTCCGCCTCTCGCACCAGCCGAGCCCCTGGATCGGCGACCACGCCGCGCTGCTCATCCAGCCGCAGGCGGGACAGAGCCGCCATTCCGAATACGATCACTGGGCGGGCTTCGACAAGCGCAAGGCGACACTCGATCCCGACTATATCTCGCTTTACGTCGCGCGCTGGCGCATAAACGCCGAGCTGACGCCGACGGAGCGCGGCTGCGTTATGCGCTTCCGCTTCGACCACCCCGACAAGCAGCCGAAGCTCGCATTCTTCTGCACGCGCAGCGAAGCGTCATTCACCATCGACCCCGAGAAGCGCCGCATCTACGGCTGGACGAACGACTGCCCGAACTGGCAGGTCTTCGACGAAAGCCGCAGCTATAAAGAATACTTCGTCGCGGAGCTCGACTGCGATATCGACGCCGAAAACTGCGACCGCTTCGACCCCGCCGCGAAGGACGGCGAAGGCGACTACGTCAAGACGCTTCACAGCGAAGGCGAACGCTGCAACCTCTTCGCCGCGCTGAAATCGCGCGACGTGCGCCTGCGCATGGGAATATCCTTCATCAGTCTCGAGCAGGCGGAGCTGAATATGGAGCGCGAGACCTCCTTCGACTTCGACGCCGTGCGCGCCGAGGCGAACGATGCGTGGGAAAAGAAGCTCTCCTCCATCGAAGCCGAGTGCGCGACCGAGGAGGAGATGAAGACCTTCTATTCCTGCCTCTACCGCGTTATGTGCTATCCGCACAAGTGCTACGAGATCGACGCGGACGGGAACGAGGTGCATTACTGCCCGTTTGACGCTACGGTCAGACCCGGCAAGCGCTACACCGACAGCGGCTTCTGGGACACCTTCCGCACCGTCTTCCCGCTGCTTTCGATAATACTTCCCGACGACTACGCCGAGATAGTCGAGGGCTTCGTGACCGACTACGTCGACCACGGCTGGCTCCCACGCTGGACCGCGATGGGCGAATCCGGCGCGATGCCCAGCACGATGATCGACTCCGTCATCGCCGACGGCGCCGTCAAAGGCATTCTCAAGGGCAAGCTGCTCGAGACCGCCTTCGAGGGTATGCTGAAAAACGCCTCCGTCGTTTCGCCCGACAGGCACTTCGGCAGGAACGCGATCGGCGAATACATGCGGTACGGCTACGTGCCGCACGGCGCGGAATACGACGTCGTCAACCTCACGCTCGACTTCGCCTACTGCGACTTCTGCGTCGCGCAGGTCGCGCACATACTCGGCAAATACGATATCGAAAAGGAATACCGCGAGCGCGCGAACAACTACAAAAACATCTTCGATCCCGGCACGGGGCTGATGCGCTGCAAAAAGACCGACGGCGAATTCACCGAGGATTTCAATCAGCACCGGTGGTTCTACGGTTATACAGAGGGCACGAGCTGGCAGAACTCCTTCTTCGTCCCGCACGATACCGACGGTTTCGCGGCGCTTCACGGCGGAAAGGACGCGCTGATAAAGAAGATGGACGAGCTTTTCGCGATGCCCCCGATCTATGACGATCCCGGCTACGAAACGCACGAAATGAGCGAACTGAGCGTTTCCGATCTCGGCCAGTGCGCGATCTCCAACCAGCCGAGCCATCACATCCCCTTCATCTTCGCCGCCTGCGGCGCGCCGGAGAAGACGGCGTACTGGGTGGGAAAGATCTGCGACGAATACTTCGACAGCGGCGTCGAGGGCTACCCCGGCGACGAGGATAACGGCAGTATGTCGAGCTGGTATATCTTCGGAATGATGGGCTTCTACCCCTACTGCCCCGGCAAGCCGGAATACGTCCGTTTCGGCAGCAAGCTCAAAAGCTTGAAGATAAACGGCAAGCCCTACGACGACAAGGCGCACGGCCCGACCGTGTCGCACTTCGATCTGTAAGTAAACAACAAAAATGCGGAACGGGCGCAAAGCTCATCCCGCATAATACGCGGATATGGCGGAACTGGCAGACGCGACGGATTTAGGATCCGTTACCGAAAGGCGTGCAGGTTCGATCCCTGTTATCCGCACCAAAAAGTACAAATCCGAACCCAAGGCCGGTTGGCGAAGGGTTCGGATTTGTCGTTTATTTCGACTACCTTCCCGTTGGAGTTGCTGTTAAACGTAATTGAATACAGCCGCATGGACAAGGCAGATCCATAGTGTATTTCTCTTTACAACCCCGATATGTAAAGTCACCGCCGCAACGGATGACTTCGCACCAAGTGTATATTT
>JAFRVI010000034.1 GCA_017438525.1 Clostridia bacterium | reverse complement strand
TGACGGTGCCGCCGGTGCCGACGCCCGCGACGAAGATATCGACTTTACCGTCGGTGTCGCGCCAGATCTCGGGGCCGGTGGTCGCCTTATGGATCGCGGGGTTGGCGGGGTTGACGAACTGCCCGGGGATGAAGCTGTCCGGGATCTCCGCGGCGAGCTCCTCCGCCTTCGCGATCGCGCCCTTCATGCCCTTCGCGCCGTCGGTCAGCACCAGCTCCGCGCCGTACGCTTTGAGTATGTTGCGGCGCTCGACGCTCATCGTTTCCGGCATCGTCAGAATGACGCGGTAGCCCTTCACGGCGGCGATGGAGGCAAGGCCGATGCCGGTGTTTCCGCTCGTCGGCTCGATGATGACGGAGCCGGGTTTGAGCAGTCCCTTCTTCTCGGCGTCCTCGATCATCGCCTTCGCGATCCTGTCCTTGACGCTTCCCGCGGGATTGAAGTATTCGAGCTTCACGAGCACCGTCGCCTCCAGCGACAGCTCTTTTTCTATATTCACTGTTTCGACCAGCGGCGTGTTGCCGATGAGCTCTATAGCGCCTTTGTAGATATTAGCCATTGTTATCCTCCTTTACTGAATCGCGGCAAAGCCGTTCTCGAGGTCGGCGATGATATCGTCGATATGTTCCGTGCCTATGGAAAGGCGTATCGTGCCTTCGCGTATGTCCTGCTCCTCAAGCTCCCGCGGCGAAAGCTGCGAATGCGTCGTCGTCGCCGGGTGGATGACGAGGGATTTGACGTCCGCGACGTTCGCCAGCAGCGAAAAGACCTTCAGCGCGTCGATGAAGCGCCACGCCTCTTCCCTGCCTCCCTTGATATCGAAGGTGAAGATCGAGCCGCCCCCGTTGGGGAAGTATTTCTCATAGAGCGCGTGCTGCGGATGATCGGGCAGCGAGGGGTGGTTGACGCGCTCGACCAGCGGATGCTTCGCGAGGAAGGCGACAACCTTCTTCGTATTCTCCGCGTGGCGCTCCAGACGGAGCGACAGCGTTTCTATCCCTTGCAGCAGCAGGAACGCGTTGAAGGGCGAGATCGCCGCGCCGGTGTCGCGCAGCAGGATCGCGCGGATATAGGTGACGAACGCCGCCGGGCCCGCCGCCGCCGTGAAGGCGACTCCGTGGTAGCTCGGGTTCGGCGCGGCTATGTTCGGGTACTTCTCCGGAGTCCACGCGAACCTGCCGGAGTCGACGATTATGCCGCCGAGCGTGGTGCCGTGGCCGCCGAGGAACTTCGTCGCCGAGTGGACGACGATATCCGCTCCGTGCTCTATCGGGCGGAAGAGGTAGGGCGTGCCGAAGGTGTTATCCACGACGAGCGGAACGCCGGCTTCGTGCGCGATCCGCGCGAGCGCGTCGATATCCGGCACGTCGCTGTTGGGGTTGCCGAGCGTTTCGGCGTAGACCGCCTTCGTATTCGGGCGTATCGCCGCCCTGACTTCGTCGAGGTCATGGATATCGACGAAGGTCGTTTCGATCCCGTACTGCGCGAGCGTGTGCGCCAGCAGGTTATAGCTGCCGCCGTAGATCGTCTTCTGCGCGACGACGTGTTCGCCCTGCCGCGCGAGCGCCTGAACGGCGTAGGTTATCGCCGCCGCGCCGGACGCGACCGCGAGCGCCGCGACGCCGCCCTCCAGCGCCGCGACGCGCTTCTCGAGCACATCCTGCGTGGAGTTGGTCAGGCGTCCGTAAATGTTGCCGGCGTCGCGCAGGCCGAAGCGGTCCGCCGCGTGCTCGGAGTTATGAAAAACGTAGCTCGTCGTCTGGTATATCGGCACCGCGCGCGAATCGGTCGCGGGGTCCGCCTGCTCCTGCCCGACGTGGAGCTGAAGCGTCTCGAATTTATATGCCATGGATGTCAGTCCTTTCTTTTTTCGGGATGTTTGCCGTAATAGTCCTCAATGGCGTTCAGTATCGCTTCCTCGGCGAGCACCGAACAGTGCATCTTGTACGCCGGAAGCCCGTCGAGCGCCTCCGCGACGGCTTTGTTGGTCAGCGCCTTCGCCTCCGAAAGCGGCCTGCCCTTGATGAGCTCGGTCGCCATTGAGCTGGAGGCGACGGCGCTCGCACACCCGAAGGTCTCGAACTTCACGTCGCTGATTATATCGCCGTCTATTTTCAGATAGATCCGCATTATGTCGCCGCATTTCGCGTTGCCGACCTCTCCGACGCCGTCCGCGTTCTCGATAACGCCGACGTTGCGCGGGTTGCGGAAGTGATCCATCACTTTTTCGCTGTAAAGCGCCATTTTATCACCTTCTCAAAGCTGAGTTTTGACTGATTGTCAGGCGTATTGTCATTATCGCCGATCAGTCCCGTATCACAGAATGAACTCCGATTTGCCTGAAACGAGGTCGCGCCAGACGGGAGAAAAACCGCGCAGGCGTTCGACGACCTCCTTCACCGACGAGATCATATAGCCGACCTCGTCCTCCGTCGCGTCCTCGCCGAGCGTCAGCCGCAGCGAGCCGTGAGCGACGTCGTGAACTCTGCCGATGGCGAGCAGGACGTGGCTCGGATCGAGCGAGCCGGAGGTGCACGCCGAGCCGGAGGAGGCGCATATGCCCGCGTCGTCCAGCATCAGCAGCAGCGATTCGCCCTCTATGCCCTCGAAGCAGAAGCTGACGTTCGAAGGCAGGCGCCGCTTCGCGTCGCCGTTCAGCGCCGAGTGAGGTATCTCCGCGAGCCCCGCGATGAGCCGGTCGCGCAGCGCCGTGACCCTCGCGGCGTTCGCCGCCATGCCGCCGACGGATTCCTTAAGCGCCGCCGCCATAGCCGCGATACCCGCGACGTTTTCCGTTCCGGCGCGGCGGCCGCTCTCCTGCGCGCCGCCTTCTATCAGCGCCGCCGGCTTCACGCCGCGGCGGACGTAAAGGAAGCCGACGCCCTTCGGCCCGTGAAACTTATGCGCCGATGCGGAAAGCATATCGACTTTGTCGGCGTTCACGTCGACCGGTATGTGCCCGACCGCCTGCACCGCGTCGGTGTGGAAAAGCGTTCCGCGGCGGCGGCAGATCTCTCCTATTTCGCTTATCGGCTGGATGGTGCCGATCTCGTTGTTCGCGTACATGACGGTGACAAGGCAGGTGTCGTCCCTTATCGCCGCCTCGACCTCGGAGGCGCGGACGATCCCGTCTTCGTGAACGGGCAGGTAGGTCACCTCAAAGCCGTCCTTCTCGAGCTTCGCGAGGGTGTGGAGGACCGCGTGGTGCTCGATGGCGTCGGAGACCACGTGCCGCCTGCCCGCCTTTCTGCCGAGCTCGGCGGCGGTAAGCAGCGCCTGGTTATCCGACTCCGAGCCGCCGGAGGTGAAGATTATCTCCCGCGGCTCCGCCCCGATACATCGGGCGACCTCCGCGCGCGCGGCTTCGAGCGCCTCCTTCGCGCGCTGCCCCGCCCCGTAAAGACTGGACGGGTTATACCAGCAGTCGTCTATATACGGCGCCATCGCCGCTTTCGCGGCCGCGCTCATTTTCGTAGTCGCGGCGTTATCCGCGTATATGAACATGGTCTCACCTGCCGTTCGTTACCGAGATTATACAATCAATCGCCTACTATGTCAATAGGTAATTGAAAAATATTTTTGAAATTATTTTCGGGCGGCTCTTGATTTACCTATTTAACCTGTGGTATAATAGGCGAAAGAGGTGAACGAAATGATCTCGACCAAAGGACGCTACGCCCTGCGCGTTATGCTCGATCTCGCGGAGCACGCGGACGGCCCGACTCCGCTGAAGGAGATCGCCGAGCGTCAGGAGATATCGAAAAAGTATCTGGAAATAATCGTGCGCGAGCTCGTCCGCGCGAAGCTGATACGCGGCTCCAGCGGCAAGGGCGGCGGCTATACGCTCTGCCGCGCGCCTGAGGAATACACCGCAGGCGAGATACTCGCGCTGACGGAGGGCACGCTCGCCGCCGTCGCCTGCCTCGCGGAGGGCGCGGAGAAATGTCCGCGCGCCGCGAAGTGCCGCACGCTCCCGATGTGGACCGAGCTGGACGGCCTGATTCACGACTACTTCTACTCCAAAAAGCTCAGCGACCTGATGAAATGAGCTGATGAATAAGATAAGCGCCCGTCGTCGACGGGCGCTTTCATTTTCGGATACCGCGGCTTATTTCATCGCGATGAGCTCGGGGAGCGTCGCCTCGAAGTCGACGCCGTACCACGGCTTATCCGCGCTTTCAAGCGTGACCTCGATGGTGTGCGCGGTGTAGTCCGCGGCGATGCGCATCGCGTCGCGCCAGTCGCGCCCCTTCATTATCTCGCCCACGCAGGCGCTGGAGAAAAGGTCGCCCGTGCCGTGATAGACCGCGTCCACGCGGTCATTCTGATAGACGTAGTATTCGCCGCTCTCACGGTCGAAGCCCATGACGCCGGTCTTGCCCTTCTCGAGCGAAACGCCGGTGATGACGTTGACCCGCGCGCCGAGGTCGTTCATGCGGCGCAGCAGCTCCTTGATATAGTCGACGCCGTATTCCTCGCGGTAGTCCATACCGGTCATCAGCGACGCCTCGGTGATGTTCGGAACGACGATGTCAGCGCCGGCACAGAGCTCGGCGTTCTTCTTGACGTAGTCCATATCGAAGGCGGGGTAAAGCTTGCCGTTATCCGCCATGACCGGATCGACGAAGATCACGGTGTTTTCGCCGCGGAAGTCGCGGAAAATCCGCTTTATCATGTCGATCTGCTCGATCGTGCCGAGGTAGCCGGTGTAGATCGCGTCGAACTTCACGCCCTCGCTCTTCCAATGCGCCGTTATCGGCTCTATCTGGTCACTCAGGTCCTTGCAGGTGAAGTTTTTGAACATCGTGTGCGTGGAGAGCACCGCCGTCGGCAGAATGACCGTTTCCGAGCCGAGCGCCGAAATCACCGGCAGCGCGATCGTCAGCGAGCATTTGCCCAGGCAGGATATATCCTGTACCGTCAAAACCTTTTTCATAATACCCTTCCTTTCGGCAGCGGGGCGCGCCCCGCGAATTGAATATTACGAGTATAACACAGTTTCCGCGAAAATCAAGCGAAAAAATATGAAAATTTTGTAAAATACAAACGCGCCGCGGTCGGCGGCGCGTCAGCTTCTTTACAGCGGCGGCGGTCACGCCCCCGCGCGGTTCCGCCTCAGTCGCATCTGAAGAAGAACATATTGTCCCTGTCGAAGCAGTCGAGGACGGTGTCTGCATTCTGGTAATCCTCGCTCTGCTCGAGCATCGTGTTGTAGTATCCGATGCAGATCCCGTCGTACCCCTCCGGCACGATGACGTCCCACTCGACCGCGGCGATGAAGGAATCCTCGTAGTCGTAAGCCGCGTGGAGCAGCAGGTATACGTGGCGCTCCTCGCCGTTCATCATGATATGGCCGGCGTAGTATTCGTATTCGCCGTCCGGCGAGGAGGATATCATATCGAACTCGCTCTCGAACTCGGCGGCGCTGTAGTAGTCGGTGCAGAGGTAGCCCATCTCGGGGTAGCCGTCGTCGAAGGTTATCTCAAAGGTCACGCGGCGCGATTCGTAGCCCGTCAGGTCGAGCTCCATATCCGCGGCGAACGCCTGCGCCGCCTTCGTCAGCCCGCCCTTTTTGTAGCTGCGCGCGGTGATCACGCCGACAAGGGAGGTGCCCTCCTCGTCGATATCCTCGGTCATATAGCTGTACGGCTCGCCCTCGTCCATCAGGTAGGGCGTGACGCCGTAGAGGACGAAGTCGGGTATTTCGTCGATATCGGAATAGGACGAGTAAGGCGACGGGGGCGACGATGACGACGGCGAAGCGCCGCTTTCGGACGGGACGGACGAAAAGGAGACTTCCGATTCGCTGCCCGCGGGGCTTTTTGAACGCAGCAGGCCCGGCGCGAAGAAGAGCACGACGATCAGCGCGGCGATAAGCGCGATGATGCCGAGAAATACCGGCAGGACGTATTTCGGGATCGGCTCATCGTCTTCGTCGGGGTCGGGGTCGGCGTCGTCGGGGGTGTAGTTCCCTCCCTCAGTCTCGGACGGCAGGCCGTCCTCGACAGCTCCCTCGTCTGAGGGAGCTCCGCCTTCGGCGGGGGCGTCGGCGGGGGTGTCGGAGTCGGGCGCTTCGCCCGCGTCTGTCATTCCGAGCCCTTCGGGCGAGGAATCCCCTTCCTTTTGCGGCGCGTCTGCTTGAGGCGTGGGATCCTTCGCTTCGCTCAGGATGACAGGATCGGGCGCGGGAGCTCCGCCTTCGGCGGGGGTGTCAGCGGCGGGGGTGTCGGCGAGGGTGTCGGAATCGGGCGCTCCCTTTTCTTCGGCGGGAACGGGCTCCGTTTCTTCCGCTTCCTTTTTTTCGAGTTCGTCTTTGTCGGGCACCGTTCTCGCCTCCTTCTCTTTCGGATAACGCCCCGTGAGTGCGGGGCGTTTCGTTTATTCCGCGTCGTACAAACCGTCCTCATAGGCGGTTACGGTGAAAATTTTGGTCTCGTAGTCCGGCGAGGCCTCCTTCAGCGTTATCAGGCGGCAGCCGCGGATGAGGTCGTCGCCGTAGGACGCGAAGGACGCGCCGGGACACTGGATTATATCTATCCCCTTCGCCTCGCCGATGAAGGCGTTGGCGTGGTCGTGGCCGACCGCGACGCCGACGACGCCTCCGATCTCGGCAAGGACGTCCATCTCGCCGCTATTCACCGTCGGCGGACAGGGGAATTCGCCGAGGTAGCCGGACGCTTTATCGTTCAGCCGCAGGGAGTAGTTCTTGCCGCCGTACGCCTTCGTGCCGGGAGTGCCTTCGGGCAGGCCGCTTTCACAGAGGAAGTCGAACCCCTCGGGCGGGATTATGTGCTGAAAGACCATCGACGGAACGATTCCGTCCGCGTTGTATTCCGCGGCGGTCGCCTTCATCCACTCGAGCTGATCCTCGTGGACGTGGTCGTAGCCGCCGTAGACGGGATCGTAGCTGCCGGAATCTATCATCCAGAGGTAATACGCCGCGCGGCCGCCGTCGGAAGACATGACGGGTATCGCGCAGCTTCCGAGTCCGCTTATCTCCGGCGCCGCGTCGACCGTGCGGCAGTCGCCGATGCCGGAGTAGACCCTGTGCATTACCTCTTTCGTCATGCCGTATTCGTCGTCGTGGTTGCCGAAGACGTAGGCGTAGGGCGTTCCGCGCTCGACGATCGGCGCGAGCAGCGCCTCGGCGCCACTGCGGAACTTCTTTTCCTCGCCCTCGATGACGTTGTCGCCGAGGAGGACGACGAGGTCGGGCTTGTTCATATCGAGCATCGCGCCGATGAATTTCATCATGCGCTCGTTCGGCTTTTCTCCGTCCTGGCAGTCCGCGAGGACGAGTATTCTGAATTCGCCGTCAGCGTTGAACTTCAATTCCGTTACCTCCTTCGCGCAGCCGGAAAAGGCGGCGAGCGCGAGCGTTATCGAGAGAAGCGCGGCGAGCAGGCGTTTCATACCGCTTCCTCCGCCGCTTCCGCCCTGCGCTTTCTGCGGCGCGCGAGGAGCGCGTCGGCGCACAGGTAGGCGGCGAAGACGCCCGCAGCGGCGGCGGATATCTTCGCGCCCGTTATGAAGCCGGGGCTGACGTATCTGAACTCCACGGTGTGTTCGCCTTCGCCGACGAGCACCGCCATGAAGCCGACGTTCACGCGCTCTATTTCGGCTTCGGCTCCGTCGACGTACGCCGTCCAGCCCGCGTCGTAGGGGATCGAATAGAAGACGTAGTTCTCGCGCTCCATATCTATCACGGAGGTGAAGCCGTTTTTGCCGAACTCCCAGCTCTTCGAGGCGGTCCTGCGGCGGTTATCGGCGTTGCGCGCCTGCGCGATCTCGCTGTAGGCGAGCGTATAGAACGGCGCGGTGTTCATGAAGCGGGAGAAGTAGTCGATGCGGTCGTCGTCCACCACCATCGCGGCGAGCAGGATCTGCGCCCTCGCGTCGCTGTTCAGCGAATCGTAGTCGCTGCGCGGGATCGCGTTGTCGTAGCAGAAGCCCATCGGGATGAACTGGTTGTTTTCCCAGACGTCGAAGGTGCCTATCTCGCCGACGTAGGTCAGCCAGTCGCATTCGCCGAAAAGCTCGCGCTGATTGTCGTCATCCAGCACGTAGCGGACGGAAAGCAGCGGGCGCAGCGCGCCGCGGTCAAGCGGCACGTTCGTGGCGACGTCGCGCTTTATGCCGAGCGAATCGTAAAACTCGATGGTGGAGGTCGGCACGACGCTGTGGAAGCTCGAAAGACCGGGCGTGTGCATGAAAATGGAGAGGTTGCGCACTCCGTCGTAGTTCTCGAGGCGGGAGTTCTCCAGCCCTTCGAGCTGTATGGTCTCATATGAGTAAAGGTAGTTTTCTTCGTAGAAATCCGGGCTGAACGCCTTTGAGTAGCCGATCTGCTCGTAGAACGTCCACGCGAGGAAGGCGAATAAGCAGGTCGTTGCGAGCACCGCGACGCCGTAGCGTTTTTTCGACGACCACTTCACGATGAAGTCGGGCCCGCCGCCTCCGCGCTTGAACAGGCGGCGCTTGAAGAAACGGCGCTTGCGCGGGGCGGGCTCGTCGGCTTCGGCGGCGTCGGCGGTTTCGGCGGCGTCGGCGGTTTCGGCGGCGTCGGCAGCGTCGGCGGTTTCGGCGGCGGGCAAGGCGGCGAGGTTGACTTCTGCCGCCGCTGTCATTCCGAGCCCTTCGGGCGAGGAATCCCCTTCCTTTTGCGACACGTCCGCTTGAGGTGTGGGATCCTTCGCTTCGCTCAGGATGACAAGATCGGGCGCGGGAGCTTCCGCTTCGCTCGTGACGACGGAATCGGGCGCGGGAGCTTCCGCTTCGTCTTCCTCTTCGACCGTAACGCCGGATGCGGACGCCTCCGCCGCTTCCGCCTTCTCCGTCTTCTTATCGCCGACCTCGAACGCGGCCGCGGTGCCGGTTTCGTCCGAATCGAGATCGCGCAGGTACATCGGGCGCATGATTCGCGTAAGCAGTATCACCATCGCGATGCAGAGCGCGAGGAAGAACACGTAAAGCCAGAAGCGGTCCGGGTACTGCTCCAGCCCTTTGAAGACGTCTCCGACGCCGTCGATCTTCTCAAAGTTCGACGGGTTCGTCAGCACCCACACTACGCCGGAAAGTCCGACCGGCAGCGCGATCGCCGCGGAGGCGATTATCGTGCCCTTTATGCCCGCCTTCCAGTTCGTTTCGCGGCGGTCGAGCGCGATCGCGGTAGCCATCGCCATAAAGAGTATCGCCATATACCACCAGCGCGTATAGTAATTCGACTTAAAGAGCAGGAACACCGCGTTGAACACCGGCACGAAGGAGCATACGCAGCAGAGCACGAGCAGGATCGAAAGCCAGTCGCGCTTATGCTGCTTCTTCGTGCGCAGATACGCCCACACGCCCGTCACCGAGAAGAGCGGCAGCCAGGCGGAGGTGGAGGTCCAGTTCGGTATCCAGGAGTCGCTCCCGCGATGGAAGAAGTTCAGGTCGCCGGGTATCTCCGGCGGGAATATCATTCCGCGGGCGAGCTCGAAATACCGCTTCGTCGCGGAGAAGAACCACATATAGTAGTTGTTGCTGAAGGACTCGTTCGCGCGCGGGAAATCCGAGAGCGCCATAAGCGTCGGCATCAGTATCGCCGCCGCCATCACCAGACCGATAACGGCTTCAAACGACGCGCGGCAGAGGTTTTTGAAGGAAAACTTCAGATCCTTCCCTATCAGGCGCAGAATATAATATATGACCACGAAGACCGCGACACCGGGGATGAAAAAGTAGCTGTAAAGCGAGCTGATGAAAACCATTATCCCGAGCCAGCCGCGCTTCCCCTCCTCGATGCAGGCGTCGAAAGCGAGGATGACGAACGGGAAGAACGCCACCACGTCGTGGAAGTGGTTGAAGACGAGGTTGAACATCTGGAAGCCGGAGAACGCGTAAAGTATGCCGCCGGTGAAGGCGAAATATTTATTCGCCACGCGCCTGCGGATGACGAAGAACGCGCCCATAGCCGCAAGCCCGATCTTCACGCAGTAGAGCGGCGCGATGAGATAGGTCGTCCAGGTGTGCGGGAAGAGCAGCGTTATCAGGAAAAACGGACTGCCGAGCAGATAGAAGGAATAGGACGCGATGGTGTTGACGCCCATATCCGTATTCCAGTTCCAGAAGAACTCGCCGCTGTGTATCGCGCGGTTGACCTCGCTGTAAAACGGTATCTGCTGAAGCTGGAAGTCGCCGAAAAACAGCTGGTATCCGCCCGTCATTATCATCACGGGCAAAAAGACCGACAGCGCCAGTCCCGCGGCAAGCAGGAAGACGGTCAGTCCGTCGTGTTTTCCGAAAAAGCGTTTTTTCTGAAGCATACGGTCTCCTTTTGCCGTGTATCTGTCATCTCGAGCGCAGCAAGAGATCCCCCGCCCTATGCAAACGGTCGCTTACGAGGGGGATTCCTCGCCGTCTTCGCCGGCTCGGAATGACAGGAGCGTTGCTATCGTTGATTTACCGACTGTTTATCGAAGTTCTTTTATCCCGAAAAATTTCAGCGCGTTCTCAAACGTTATCTCCGCGAGCTGATCGGGCGTAACGCCCTTGACCTCCGCCATCTTCGCGGCGACGAAGCGGACGAAAGCCGGCTCGTTGCGCTCGCCGCGGTGCGGCTCCGGCGACATATACGGGCCGTCCGTTTCTATCATGAGGCGGTCGAGCGGCACGGCGGCGCACGCCTCGCGGACGCGGTGCGCGTTTTTGAAGGTTATAACTCCGGTGAAGGAGACGTGGAAGCCCATCGCGACGTATTCGCGCGCGGTCTCGGCGCTGCCGCCGAAGCAGTGGACGACGCCCCGGCGCACGCCGCTCGCGCGGACGAGCTCGAGCGTATCGGCGCAGGCGTCGCGCGAGTGGATTATCACGGGCAGATCCGCTTCCTTCGCCAGCTCAAGCTGCCGCGCGAAGGCGCGCTTCTGCGTTTCCGCGTCGGTGTCGTCGTAGTGGTAATCGAGCCCGATCTCCCCTATCGCGACCGTCTTCGGCTTCGCCGCGAGCGCAAGCAGCTCCGCGCAGTCCGCCTCCGAAAAGCCCGCCGTTTCCGACGGATGCACGCCGACGGCGGCGTAGACGAAGGGGTACTTCTCGCTCAAAGCGACGGCGGCGCGGGCTTCCTCCATATTCGCGGAGGGGTTGAGTATAAGCTCGACTCCCGCGGCGGCGAGACCGCGCAGAAGCTCCTCGCGGTCCGCGTCGTAGCGCGGGTCGTCCATATGTACGTGGGTATCGAATAATCTCATCGCGTTATTCTTTATCCGCGAATATCTCCGCGAGCAGCTTCTCCTCGTCGATGCGGGCGAAGAGCATTCCGCAGTCCTCGAGGTCGGTGCCGGTCTGGAGCTGGCCGAAGCTCTCGAGGCGGTTCCAGTCCGCCTTGCAGTCGAAGATCGAGAGTATCTTCTCCGAGGTCGCGGGCATGAAGGGCGCGAGCAGGACGGCGGCGTGGCGGATCGTTTCAAGCAGGTTGTAGATGACGACGCCGAGGCGTTCGCGGCCCTCTTCGGTCTTCGCGAGCACCCAGGGGGCAGTCTCGTCGATGTATTTATTCGCCCTGCCGAGCAGGTCGAAGACGGCGTTCACGGCGTCGGCGACGCGCAGCTCGTCCATCTTCGCGCAGACGGTGTGCGCCGTCTCGCGGCAGGCGGCGATGAGCTCGTCGTCCACCGGCTCGCCCTCGAGGATCGGGGTGGGCGTTTCGCCGCCGAAGTATTTCTTCGTCATCGCGACGGTGCGGCTGACGAGGTTGCCGAGGTTGTTGGCAAGCTCGGTGTTGTATTTGCGGATGACGGCTTCGTAGGTGATCGTGCCGTCCGCGCCGTAGGGCATTTCGCTCAGCAGATAGAGGCGGACGCCGTCGACGGTGAAGTATTTGCAGAGCTCGTCGGCGTAGATGGTGTTGCCCTTCGACTTGCTCATCTTGTCGGTGCCGTTCAGCAGCCACGGGTGGCCGAAGATCTGCTTCGGAAGCGGCTCGCCGAGCGCCATGAGGATTATCGGCCAGTAGATCGTGTGGAAGCGCAGGATGTCCTTGCCGATGACGTGGACGTCCGCCGGCCAGTACTTTTTGTAGTTCTCGCCCTGCTTATCCTTGTCGACGTCGTAGCCGAGGGCGGTGATGTAGTTGGAGAGCGCGTCGATCCAGACGTAGACGACGTGCTTCGGGTCGAACTCGACCGGCACGCCCCACGAGAACGAGGTGCGCGAAACGCAAAGGTCGCTGAGCCCGGGCAGCAGGAAGTTATTTACCATTTCTTTGCGGCGGCTCTCAGGCATGATGAAGTCCGGATGCTCCTCGATATGCTTCAGCAGGCGGTCGGCGTATTTGCTCATACGGAAGAAGTACGCTTCCTCCTTCGCCTCGGTGACCTCTCCTCCGCAGTCGGGGCATTTGCCGTCGACGAGCTGGCTCTCGGTGAAGTAGGTCTCGCAGGCGACGCAGTATTTGCCGGAGTATTCGCCCTTGTAGATGTCGCCCTGCTCGTAGAGCTTCGTGAATATCTTAGCGACGGTGCGCTCGTGGTCGGGGTCGGTCGTGCGGATGAACTTGTCGTAGCTGGTGTTCATCAGGTCCCAGACCTCTTTGACCTCGCCGGCGACGCGGTCGACGTACTCCTTCGGCGCGACGCCGGCGGCCTCGGCGGCCTCCTGGATCTTCACGCCGTGCTCGTCGGTGCCGGTCAGGAAGAAGACGTCCTTCCCGCGCAGGCGGTTATAGCGCGCGATGCAGTCGGTGAAGACCGCTTCGTAGGTGTTGCCTATATGCGGCTTGCGCGACGTATAGGCGATCGCTGTGGTGATGTAGTATTTTTCGTTCATATTTCTTTCCTCTTTCGGATTTATTCAACTGTATATTCTATCTCTTCCTCTTCGCCGGAGGCGCCGCCGGTGAGTATCTCGTCGGCGTAGGTCGCGTAGCACATCGACGCGAAGGGCGCGACGATTATCGTGCCCGCGCCGTAGCAGAGGAAGTAGGTTATCAGTATCAGCGGTATCAGCGAAAGCTGAAACACAAGCAGTCCTCCGGACTGCCCGCGCATTCGCTCCTTGCTCTCGCGGACCGCCTGAAACGCGCTTATATCGCCCTCCGCGTAGATATACGGCGCGAGGAAGAGGCGGTTGGTCACGTAGACGAAGAGCACCGCGCAGCCGATCGCCGCGACTATGCCGAAGCTCAT
The DNA here is from genome assembly GCA_017438525.1 of Clostridia bacterium. NCBI lineage: Bacteria > Bacillati > Bacillota > Clostridia > Clostridia bacterium. The sequence continues at coordinate 801 of JAFRVI010000034.1, read as the reverse complement.
CAGCATTCCGGCGACGCCTTCGCGCCCCTTCTCATAGATGAGCGAGCCGCCTATCGACATCCCGAGCGGCGCGGCGAAGATCAGCAAGCCCCACTTCAGATAGTGCAGGCCTGTGTAGATATATATCCAGAGCGAACGGCCGACGCTCTTCGGCGAGCCGTATTCGTTCAGCGCCCAGCCGACCGTCTGCGGCGAGCCCTTGACGACAGAGTAGTGCCATTTCAGCGTGCCGAAGCGCAGCGGCGCGGAAAGCAGGAAGGTCACCAGCAGGCCGCCGGCGAAGACGGACAGCATCTTCACGACTGCCCAGCGGTCGCTCAAAAGCTCCTTGAAGTAGGCGTCTATCGCCTCGGTGGAGATAAGCTGCTGCGCCGTCAAAAGCTTGACGTTGAACGCTTTGTAGACCGCGTTCTGCAGGAAGCTGACCGCTAAGCTTATCACCTCCGCGATGAGCGCCAGCATCGCCGCCGCCCAGAAGCGTCCCATAAGCCGCATTATCGCTTTTCTTCTCACAAGAGATCTGTTTATCATAGGATTTCTCCGGTCCGTTTCGCGCCGGAGCGCAAAACTGCATAGTATACATCGTATATTTTACCACAACGTGAGAAAATTAGCAAGATATATTTGGGAATCGTTCCGGGTGTTTCGTCCCGCCCGCGTTGTTTGACGCAGCAAAAAACGGCGCCCAAAGGGCGCGCAAATTAGGGATAAGTCGGGTTTTGAACGGCTGTTTCCCGCCCATGCTTCACAAAAAACAGCGGCCATACATCAAGTATGACCGCTGTTTTGTTGTTTTGCCTG